>NZ_CBFHWH010000012.1:0-42912 GCF_965659035.1 Aequoribacter sp.
CTCTTCAAGATACCGTTTCACATGTTCGCTTGGGAAACCATCACGGTCGATACGCTTGTTGTAAATGGTTTGATGGTTCCGATTATCGGCTTGGGCGCGTGGGTGGGTATTCAGTTGGTGAAACGCATTGGTGACACGAACTATCGTTGGTTCATTATAGCGACAACAGGTTTAACCGCTATTGTGATGCTGGTGCGCGGCTAGCGAGGGGCGGTGATTTAGTTGGGTTTATGAGCGAGGGCGCGAAGCACCCTCGTAATGATCTCTATGCTTGTAAGAACTCGCAGCGAGTTGCTTGGTTAAGTTTGAACACGCCACCGAGTGCGGTTGTTCGAGTATGTGAGTTTGCATCCATGACGCCCCGCGATTTTACGCAGTAGTGGGTCGCGTTCATGGTGACGGCCACGTCGTCGGTTTGCAATAGGGTCTGTAGAGCAACCAATACCTGCTGAGTTAACCGTTCCTGCACCTGGGGGCGCTGAGCAAAGAATCTAACAATTCGGTTGATCTTCGATAAGCCAATAATTTTTTCTTTTGGTATGTAAGCAATCTTTGCAACGCCATCAATCGTAACAAAGTGGTGTTCGCAGGTGCTGATGAGCGAGATGTCATCAATACATACCATTTCTTCAACATTCATTTTGTTATCGATTACCGAAATTTTTGGGAATTGCGAATAGTCTAAGCCAGAGAAAATCTCGTCGACGTACATTTTTGCGATGCGGTGTGGCGTTTCGGCGAGACTGTCGTCGTTTAGGTCAAGCCCCAGAGCCTCGGTAATTTGCGTGAAAGCATCTTTGATGGTCTGGTATTTATCGTCTCGTGAAAGCCTATTAGTAGTCATTGGGGTTTCAAGACCCGCTGCAACAAGGGCGTCTCTAACTTGTTGTGCTTCCGCGCTTAGCTCTGCCGGTATGCTCAGAGTTTGGGCTTTTAGTGCTGATGTCATAGTGATCTCCTATTACGTAAGCTTGTTACGCGATAGGCACTCAGTCAGATTACCGACTTACCAACGAATCCTATCGGCGATAACAGACGCCAGTACTAAGAGTCCACTCAGATACAAGCTAACGAGCCACGCAATAATTGCATTTGCGTGAGGGTGGCCGGCCCTAACCAACAGTGCCAGCAATGCGGTGAGAGAAATCTTTGACCCCACACTTTTTGCATTTTTCAATATGCCCATTTGGTCCCGCGGGCTCAGAGAATGACACTGCCAACCTAAATAAGTGATCAAGTGACGGGTAGCAGCATAGGGGCCGTACCAGCGGATAGATGCCTCACGGCCCGCTTCCCATAATCCTTGCGTATTAACCAAAATAAGATTGGGTCCATCTTGGCCAATGAATCCGTGACGCGTAGTCAGAGCATATAAACCGCTCAACGCGCTACTTACTGCGATGAGTGCTATCGCCGCTGTTTCAAGAGAGTTCAAATCGACATGCTGGATAATTACGACTGCTAGTAAGCACACTGCGGCGCCGGCAACTGTTAGGTACAGCAATCTGCGCCAATGAAATTGTGGATTGTACCAACGCGCACTGGGCGGTAGTTCGAGCAGACCTTGGCTGGGGCTCATCGTATCGTGTCTGGCGAGTTCGTTTAGCCATCTGTGAGTAAAAAAGATCATGAGGCCCAGCGGTAAGATCCCCAATAAAATCGCTGCGCTTAAGGTTAGAAAGCTGCGTTCACGAAAGTGTGCCGCCTCTAGCGCCTGCCTCGGCGCCAGTAAAGCCTGATTATTAAACGAGGCTTCTACTGTGCCCGCACCGGCAAATTTTAAGAACGCGCCAGAGTGTTCTGGGATGGCTAACACCGAATCGCGCCATTTCACCAAGCCTGCAAGAGCGGGCTCGATTGGTATGGTTTGTAGATGTTCCCCCAAAGGAGAAAATCTGTGCAGGGAGTCGTTTCCACGTTTGCTCAAAACGATCCACCACCCGTTTTGAGTTTCCACAAAACTTTTTAGTCGGCTGGTTAACGGGTCAGGATCGGCTGGGTCAATAAACAAAATCTGGTCTAGCTCGCGCATAAACGTGCGGTCGTCAATGCTGAATACACGCAGAGCCGGCGCGTCGGGGTCAGAGGCGTACATCAGACCTTCGAACATCGCGAAGGTTTCATCACCCAAGGCAAGGGTGGTGCTACGCGAACGCTCGTTATCTGGGTTGTAAGCCGACAGGTAGGAACCGTGGTTGATGTACAAGCGCTCGGATGAGGGCTCAAAAAACAAGTCTAAGGCCTTTGGGAATACTTTAAGACTTTCGATGAACCTGCACTCTACGGGCTCTGTCTGACAAAGAAAGGTACCCTCGATAAGTTCTTGGGTATTGTGCGGAGTGTCGATCCAGCGGGAGCCAGCTAGCGCAAATCGATCGGTAGAGAGCAGCGCGGGTTTGCCGCGAATCTCGCTTAAGTTTAAATCGCGCAGTGAAAAGTCATACCGTATCAGTCCGGCATGGTCGTGCACAACCGCTCGTTCGGGCGTCGTCAGCAGCAAGGTGCCGTTATCTAAAGCGACGCCATTGACATTAAATTGAGGTAAAGGTGCCGGCCAGTGTTTCCAGTAAGCGCTTAGCACAAGACCCAATACGCACAGTAGTAAGCTCACCAATGCAGTGGCTGCTGCGGTAGATCGCAGTTGCGCTTTTCCGGCAGCGACTTGTTGTACCTCGGTGCGTTTTAGCAAATAAGGATTCGGTGCGATCGCGTCTGGCTCTGTTTTACAGCTCTTGCCGCCTTGCTCCTCCGTGTCAGTGGTTAAATCTTTGTGAGCAGGAGCAGGAGCAGGAGCAGGAGCAGGAGCAGGAGCAGGTGCTGGTGCTGGTGCTGGTGCTGGTGCTGGTGCTGGTGCTGGTGCTGGTGCTGGTGCGTTGCGCCGAACCTTAATGTCGGCGCCAATGCCTCGTAGCTGCACGTAAAGCTTTGATGCTAGCGGCTTCGGAGCCGATTTTTTTAACGTTATCGCTTTGCCGTTAAATAGGGCTTTGACCTTCTCGGGTGCTAGTTTAAGAACCTTAGCGAGAGCCTGCTCGACATCGTGTTGATCAAAGCCTTCAATGGCTCGACCAAGGAAGACGATATCAAACAGTTCTTCGCTCATAGGTTTAGGGTGTGCTTAGTGTATGCCGCGCATACCTTTCTTTAGTAAGGGACTTATCACTAACAAAGCGAAACCTGCGCCCAAACCTAGCCAGAGTAGGAACTGAAACAGTTCTGTGTACGATGCCAGAGCCTCGCTAATGCTCAGTACTTCGCCTTCATGCGTGTCAATTGCGGCGAGCTTCGAAAGCTGTGCTGCGACGAACTCCGAGTATGCGGTTGCTAAGAACCAAGCGCCCATCATCACGCCGACCACTCGGTGCACCGCCAGTTTTGTGACTGCAGATAAACCAACAGGCGACAGGCACAGCTCTCCTGTTGTGTGCAGCAAGTAGGCCAGCACCATCCAGATTGCAGCGACTCGACCACTCTCATCGGGCATGGATGCCCCAATGACCAGAGCACCAAACCCTAAACCTGCCTGCATGATTCCCAATGCGAACTTGACCGGCGTGCTGGGTTCCATGCCGCGCTTGCCCAAGAAGACCCAAAGCAGGGCGAAGACCGGTGCGAACAAAAAGATGAAGAAGGCATTCAAAGAGCCAAATTGTGCGGCGGTCAATTCCATGCCGAGAAGGCTGCGGTCCATAACGCGATCCGCATATAAGGTCATGGACGCAGCGCTCTGCTCAAACAAGGCCCAAAATACCACGCTCGATAGTGTTAGCACGATCAATACAATCATGCGAGACCGTTCTTCAGCGTCACACTGGGTTGCGATAAACCAAGAAAGTCCGACCAACACAATAACGCTTAAGGTATTCAATAGGGTGCCAACGGCTCCATGGAATTGCAGCATTTGCCACACGATGGCGACCGCAAATACCGAGCCCAGGTAAATGGTATTTTCGCGGGACAATGCACCCACAAGCTTTTCTTTTAGCAATTCGTCGCTGGGCGGCTCAGCTAGGCCGCGTAAATATTTTTGGCCGCGAATAAATGTGACTAAGCCAAACAACATGCCGATACCCGCGGCACCGAATCCGTAACTCCACCCGTAGGTCTCGCCTAGATAACCACACAACAAGGTCGCGACGAACGAACCGAGGTTGATACCCATATAAAAAATGGTAAATCCCGCGTCGCGACGCGGGTCTTCTTTGCTGTACAGCTGACCGACAATGGTCGAGATGTTCGGTTTTAAAAAGCCCACACCAATCACAATTAAGGCTAAGGACGCATAAAAGATTTGAAGAGCTTGGGTGTCTTGAACAACCTCGCCGGCCACCATACGCGCTTGCTCGCCCTCGAAAGCCATGCCTAGGTGCCCCAGCACGAGCAAAATACCCCCGAAAATGACAGCCTTACGCATGCCGAGATAGCGATCAGCCAACAGGCCACCGATAACGGGCATGGCATACACAAGCGCAGCGTATCCGCCAAGGACTTCGAGGCCTGCGCCATCCGAAAATAAGTGGTATTTGGTCAAGTACAGCAGTAGCAGGTACTTCATGCCGTAGAACGAAAAGCGTTCCCACAACTCAGTTGCGAAACACACAAATAAGCCTTTTGGATGCCCGAAAAACGCTGTGTCTTCGGTGGCAAACGCTGCGTTGGTCATTATTCTGTGCCCTTTTAGTAATGAGTAATTAATAAAGGCGTCAATATAGCACGTGCTACGCGTCTGTCGACCGTAAGTGCGCTTCTAATGCTGCGCCGAATTCTGTAGGGTCTTTAATGCGTTTGACCTGTTCGAATAGCAGCGCAGCTTGACTGTGATAGTGTTTGAGATACACCAGCCATTGCTTGACCGGGCTTGGCGTATATTTGGCGTCGTAGTGATGGCCCTGCGCTTCAAAAAACTCTAGCAGTAGCGCCGCGATTTGGCTCCATACCAGCACTTCCTGTTGTTGATTGTTTTGCTCTTGTCGAATCAATCGACCCAGCTCCGGGCGCATTAGGGCGCCACGCGCTAACATCAAGCGATCGCAACCCGAGACACTGGCGCATTGCAGGGCGTCTGCGGTGCTCCAAACTTCACCATTAGCGACAATCGGGATGTTGGTGAGTGACTTAACTTCGTTAATGCGGTGCCAGTGCGCTGGCGGTTTGTAACCCTGCACTTTGGTCCGCGCGTGCACTGTAATCTCGGTGGGAGCTGCCCTATCTAGTCGTCGCATTAGGGTCTCGAAGAGCGTGTCGTCGGAAAAGCCCAATCGAATTTTGGCGGTGACGGGTATGTTGCAAGGTACTTGGTCGCGCACGCAGGCAACGATGTCACCGACAAGGTCGGGCGTTTGCAATAGCGACGCACCACCCTTTGACTTGTTGACAGTTTTGGCTGGGCAACCAAAATTTAAGTCGATGCCTTTAGCTCCCAGATCAACCGCTCGTATGGCGTTTTTGGCCAGTATTTGCGGATTGCTGCCCAAAAGTTGGAGATACACTGGCGTGTTATTTGACGTTACGCCCGCCTGTTTAAGTTCTGGGCAGATCTTATAAAAAACACGCTCAGGTAAGAGCTTGTCGGTGACCCGCAAGAACTCGGTCACGCAGCGCTGGTAAGGGCCCAGTCGCGTTAAGAGTGCTCGCATGGTGTGGTCTATAACACCTTCCATGGGGGCCAGCATGAGGGTTAGCGGTGACACGGACAAACTTTCCTGAATACCACTTATGAACAAAGATGAATGCAAAATCGCGGGGTGCTGCGCTATGATAGCTCAATACTTACGTTCGGTGGAGTTTATGGATCCTTTAATCAGTCAAGGACTGACCCTGATGGTGTATGGCATGACGACGGTCGTGCTGTTTTTATTGCTGCTGGTGCTTGCTATGCGAGCATTGGCATGGTTCGTGAATTTATCCCCCACTCAATCAGCTAAGGCAGTCTCTACTTCAACGGCGGCATCTGGTGCGAGCCCAAATGAAGAGACCGTCGCTGCAATCGCTGCGGCGGTAAAACGTTATCGCGATCGCACATAGCGTCCAAGTGATCAGCTGCAGCGACCACAAAGAGGAGAGTTTCCATTGACTAAAACGCCCTTGGGTATTACCGACGTCGTTCTTCGAGACGCCCACCAATCGCTGTTGGCGACCCGATTCCGTTTGGAGGATATGCTGCCTATAGCCAGCGAGTTGGATAAAGTCGGTTTTTGGTCGGTTGAGACCTGGGGCGGTGCAACGTTTGATGCCTGCATCCGTTATTTGGGTGAAGATCCCTGGGAACGCATCAGAGAACTGAAAAAAGCCATGCCCAACACGCCTCAACAAATGCTCTTGCGCGGTCAAAATATATTGGGTTACCGGCATTATGCAGACGATGTCGTTGACGCGTTTGTTGAGCGTGCAGCCATTAATGGTGTTGACGTGTTCCGAGTGTTTGACGCCATGAATGATGTGCGCAACCTGCAAACGGCCATGGCGGCGGTCAAACGGGTGGGCAAGCATGCCCAAGGTACGCTGTCTTATACCCTAAGCCCTGTGCACACATTGGATATGTGGGTCGATATGGGTAAGCGCCTTGAGGATATGGGCGCAGACTCGATTGCGATTAAGGACATGGCTGGCTTGCTACGACCTTACGAGGGTTTCGAATTGGTGTCCCGCTTGAAGTCTAGCTGCGAGATCCCAATTCATATGCAATGCCACGCAACAACCGGTTTGTCGACAGCGACTATCTTAAAGTGCGTCGAGGCGGGTATTGATAACGTCGATACGGCGATTTCTTCAATGTCGATGACCTACGGTCATTCTCCTACTGAATCAGTGGTGTCAATTTTGCAAGGCACGGACCGTGATACAGGTTTAGATATTGGCTTGCTAGAATCGATCGCAGCCTATTTTCGCAAAGTTCGCAAGCAATATGCTGAGTTTGAGGGCTCACTGCGTGGGGTTGATTCACGCATCTTGGTCGCCCAAGTCCCCGGTGGCATGCTCACCAATATGGAAAATCAACTGCGTGAGCAGGGTGCGGTCGATCGTTTAGACGAGGTACTGGAGGAAATCCCGAGTGTGCGAGAAGATTTAGGCTACATTCCCCTGGTGACCCCCACCTCGCAAATTGTTGGTACACAGGCGGTTATGAATGTGTTGTCTGGGGAGCGCTACAAGTCGATTTCGCGCGAAACGGCAGGCGTGCTTAAAGGCGAGTATGGTGCCACGCCCGCTGCGGTGAATGCCGAGTTGCAGGCGCGCGTGCTCGAAGGTGCTGAACCCATCACCTGCCGGCCAGCAGATTTGTTAGCCCCAGAACTGCAAACGCTTACAAAAGAGCTCGAGCAGCTGGCAGCAGAGCAGGGTATTGGGCTTAACGCCGACAATACAATTGACGATGTGTTGACCTACGCCTTGTTCCCACAGGTGGGTCTTAAATTTCTTCAGAACCGCGGAGATACGTCGGCATTTGAACCGCACCCCAAAAATCGTGCTGAGCCCAAAGCGGGTGCGGTTAGCGCGCCCAGTGCGGGTGGCACTGAGGTTTATGATGTTGCCGTCAACGGTAAAGTATATAGCGTTCAAGTTGCGCCCAGTGGCGAGCTCGGTGCGATCGTGGAGCGCGCTTCCGCCCCAGAACCTGCTACCGCAGGTGCTGTCCGCACGCCAACCACGGGAGCTTCAATTGTTGCGCCATTAGCGGGCACCATTGTGCGTGTTCCCGTGCGTGTGGGTGACAGAGTCTCACAAGGGGATGTGGTGTTAATTTTGGAAGCCATGAAAATGGAAACCGAAATTCGCGCTCCGGCCGACGGTATCGTTAATTCGATTGATGTCACGGCCGGCGATTTTGTTGCCATCGGCTTGAATTTGATGGTGATCGGTTAAATGGAAAAGCTGCTATTGCTGTGGTCATCGTCTGGGTTGGCCCAAGCGGAAATGGGGCAAGTCGTTATGATTGCCGTTTGTTTACTGTTGTTGTACCTCGCGATAAACAAAGGTTTTGAACCCCTTTTGCTTTTGCCCATTGGTTTCGGCGGTGTTCTTGCGAATATTCCCGGGGCCGGTTTGGCATCACCTGTGCTTGAGAACGCCGTGCACTTTGGATCGGCCACCTTGCTTGACCAGCTTAATCTGCTCGCAGGTGTGGATAATCTGTCGGGTAAGGCGCTTCTTCATCTTCTTGAAGGGCTTGCTCCCGCGGATCGCCTGTTGGCCGAGAGCTATGCTCATGCCGCGGGATTTAGCGATGGCATGCTGTATCAGTTTTACTCGGTGGCTATTGGCTCGGGTATAGCCCCCTTAGTCATTTTTATGGGTGTGGGTGCTATGACCGATTTTGGCCCCTTGCTGGCCAACCCTAAAACCCTCATTTTAGGCGCTGCGGCACAGTTCGGAATTTTTGCCACGGTGTTAGGTGCTGTGGGTTTAAGTGCGCTCGGTCTGATGGACTTTAGTTTGGCTGACGCTGCAGCGATTGGCATTATCGGCGGCGCTGATGGTCCGACCGCGATTTATGTTTCAAGTATCCTAGCGCCGGATTTGTTGGGCGCTATTGCGGTGGCAGCCTATTCTTATATGGCCCTTGTGCCATTGATTCAGCCGCCGATTATGCGAGCACTGACAACAGTAGATGAGCGCAAAATTGTCATGAGTCAATTGCGCGACGTATCGCGCCGGGAAAAAGTGCTATTCCCGATCATACTTCTGGTCTTGGTTGCACTGTTGTTGCCAGACGCCGCGCCTTTGTTAGGTATGTTCTGCTTGGGTAATTTAATGCGAGAGAGCGGGGTAGTTGATCGGTTGTCAGATACAGCCCAGAACGCCTTGATTAACATCACCACGATCTTTTTGGGTTTGTCGGTAGGCGCCAAGCTGGTGGCCGACAAATTTTTAGATGTGAACACGCTTGGTATTCTCGCTCTGGGTATTGTTGCCTTTTCGATTGGTACGGCGGCCGGTATTTTGATGGCTAAATGTCTGAATCTGTTCTCCAAGCAAAAAGTGAATCCATTGATCGGATCTGCGGGCGTATCCGCCGTACCTATGGCAGCGCGCGTCTCGAATAAATTAGGGCTTGAGGCCGATCCGCAAAACTTTTTGCTGATGCATGCGATGGGTCCGAATGTGGCGGGTGTTATTGGATCAGCTGTAGCGGCTGGAGTCATGATTGCGTTGGTGGGTGCTTAACCGATTCACTGGATGCAGTATCAGCGATGGCTTGGGGCGGCAAAGTTTTGTAAACTAGCGTTTTTTGTCAGGACAGTCGCTTAATGAACCCGAATTATTTGGATTTCGAACAACCTATCGCTGAGCTCGAGGCTAAGATCGAGGAGCTGCAATTGGTAGGCGCCGGTGACGGGATCGATATTGCGGAAGAAATCCAAACACTGCGTGGCAAAAGCTCCAAGCTTACCGAGAAAATTTACGCTAATCTGAGCCCGTGGGACATTGTTAAAGTTGCTCGTCATCCTCAGCGTCCATACAGCCTGGATTATATCCCAAGAATTTTTACTGAATTTGATGAGCTCCACGGCGATCGTCATTTCGGTGACGATAAGGCGATCATTGGTGGCGTAGCGCGCCTGAACGACGAACCGGTCATGGTGATTGGGCAAGAAAAAGGGCGTTCTGTTAAAGATAAAGTCTATCGAAATTTTGGTATGCCCAAGCCCGAAGGCTACCGCAAAGCGTTGCGACTCATGGAAATGGCCGAACGGTTCAAAATGCCTGTCGTGACTTTGATTGATACCCCGGGAGCCTACCCAGGCATTGATTCTGAAGAGCGGGGCATTAGCGAGGCGATTGCGCAAAACTTGGCCGTGATGTCGCGCCTAAAAACGCCGATCGTGTGCGTGGTCATTGGTGAGGGAAGTTCAGGCGGTGCCTTGGGAATCGGAGTGGGCGACCACTTGGCGATGCTGCAATATTCGACCTATTTTGTGATCTCTCCTGAAGGGTGCGCCAACATCATCTGGAAAAGCTCAGAATTCGCGCCCGATGCGGCAGCGGCCATGGGGGTGACGTCCTCTGTTCTGCAGGATTTGGGCATTGTCGATGCAACGATTCCCGAGCCTATGGGAGGGGCGCATCGAGATATCGATGGTATGGCGAGCCGAATTAAATCTCATGTCGAGACCGAGCTAGCGCGCTTGAAATCTCAGTCTCTAGACGACTTGCTGACAGCTCGCTACGATCGCTTGCTGTCCATTGGTAATTAGTGCCACTGTGTGCTCGACATGGGCGTGTTAGGCAAGTACCCGCACGTCGAGCAGTTTTTACTGGACTATATTGACGCGCCACGTTGGCTCTTGGGTGTCAGCGGTGGTGCCGATTCCGTCGCCCTGATGGCTTTCGTGCGTGCCCTTGGTGACGCGCACGATATACCCCCGGTAACCGTTATTTACATCGATCATGGTTTGCATCCAGACAGCGCAGATTGGGGTGTTCTGGTTGAGCGGGTCTCTCGGCGGCTAGCCTTTGAGTTCGACGGCAGAACGGTCACAGTGATTGAGTCCGGTGGTGGTCTTGAAGAGGCTGCACGAGCCGCTCGGTACCGTGCATTTGAAGACCTCATGTGCGAGCAAGATGTGCTAATGACCGCGCATCATCAAGACGATCAGTTAGAAACCTTTTTGATGCGCGCCTTTCGAGGTGCGGGACCGGAAGGTCTGCGGTCTATGTTGCCCGAGCGGTCTTTGGGTGCCGGTTTGCTCATTCGTCCTTTATTAAGCGTTGCTCGGAACGACTTGGTAAACATTGCGACAGCGATTGCACCCGATTACGTGCACGATCCCAGCAATTTAGATACACGATATGATCGTGGTTTTTTGCGACAAGAGCTCGTACCTTTGATTCGTGCGCGCTGGCCACAAGCGGCCGTTTCGGTGGGGCGCTCGATAGAGCTGCTGCAAGCTTTGTGGGACAGACAAAGCACTCTGCAGGTGCCGAATAAACGCGCGCTGACGGGCGAGCCAATATTAGACGTATCTCTGGGGCTAAACGCCAGTGCACTGGCGGACTTAATTCGCTCGTGGTTGGCGGAGCTAAGCCTGTACCGGCCATCGAAAGCTCAGTTGGATGAGTTTGTTCGGCAGCTCCAAGGCGTAAGGAATGATCAAGGCCCGATACTTCAAACAGGTCATTATGCTTTGCGTTTCTATGCCGGTAGTATTTACTGCTGCTCAGATACAGCCAATGTTGGTTCCCGAATTACAACGTATGAGGCCGGTGCCGAACTTTGCGCAGAGTCTGCCTTGGGTCTGTTTAAGGTCAATCTTCCCGCAGCGTTAAAGGGGCGGTTTAGTGCTCGTACGCCGCTTGCAGGCGAATCTTGCCGAACGCATAGCAAACAGCCAAGTCGTAAATTGACAAAATTGCTGCACGAGTGGCGCGTTCCACCTTGGTGGCGCAGCGCAGTGGTTGTGATGTGTGTTGATGACCAAGTGGTCAGCGTTCTGAATCGGGTGGTTGATGGCGACTTGTTAGCGCAAATTCACCCGACAATTGAGGGGCTGAGGGTCGATTGGCAGCACCAGCTAATCGAAAAATCACCGTTTGTCTATCAGCAAGTTTCGCAATAAACACCAGCAGATTCGATTGAGCTAACCCCTCCTTTCTGATAATCTGACTTCCCATTCTGATGCGGCGTTTGAAGATCAACGAGGGCCTGTTCCTAGTGATCGTTAAGGGTCGTGCCTATCTTTTTTATTAGGAAAAAGGCTGTCATGACGCGATACGTATTCGTCACAGGTGGAGTGGTTTCTTCTTTGGGTAAGGGCATTGCTGCGGCTTCGTTAGCAGCCATACTCGAGGCCCGTGGTCTTAAAGTGACACTTCTGAAACTCGATCCCTATATTAACGTCGATCCGGGCACGATGAGTCCCTTCCAGCACGGCGAGGTTTTCGTGACGGAAGACGGTGCCGAAACGGACTTGGACTTGGGGCACTACGAGCGTTTTACGCGCACGACAATGCGTAAAACAAACAACTTTACGACGGGTAAAGTGTACTCTGAGGTCTTGCGTAAAGAACGCCGCGGCGACTATTTGGGTGGCACAGTTCAGGTTATTCCGCATATCACTGACGAGATCAAGCGCAGAGTGCTGCTCGGTGCAGGCGATGCTGACGTCGCGGTGGTCGAAATTGGTGGTACGGTGGGCGACATCGAAAGCCAGCCCTTCCTGGAAGCAGCCCGTCAAATGCGAGTAGAGCTCGGGGCTTCCAGAGCGATGCTGATGCACTTAACGCTGGTGCCCTATATTGCAACCGCCGGCGAGATTAAAACCAAACCCACGCAACACTCGGTCAAGGAGTTGCGGTCTATTGGTTTGCAGCCCGATATTCTGTTGTGCCGTTGTACCGTCGAAATCGATGAGAGCGCGCGCAAGAAAATCGCATTGTTCACCAACGTGGAAGAGCGCGCCGTTATCCCTTTGTTAGATGCTGAATCGATCTACGCGGTGCCCAAGCATCTGCACGAGTGTCACCTTGACCAAGTGGTCGTCGAGCGTCTGGGTTTGCAGTGTCCGCCAGCTGATTTGTCCGAGTGGGATGATGTGCTGGCTCGAGAATTTGCAGAAGATCTTCCGACCGTGCGTATCGCGATGGTAGGCAAATACATGGATTTACTCGATGCCTATAAATCGTTGAACGAAGCGCTCAAACATGCAGGCTTGCAAGCTATGGCACGGGTTGAGGTTGATTACATTGATGCCGAGCAAATTGAAGACGAAGGCACCAGCGTATTAGAAGGCGTTGACGCCATTTTGGTCCCTGGTGGTTTTGGGGATCGAGGCTTTGAAGGCAAAATTCAAACCGTTCAGTATGCACGCGAGCACAAGGTGCCGTTCTTGGGGATTTGTCTTGGCATGCATGTGGCGATGATCGAGTTTGCGCGTAATGCTGTGGGTCTAGACGATGCCAATTCAACTGAAATGGACCCCAGTACGCCCCATCCAGTTATCGGTCTTATCACTGAATGGGTGAATCCCGATGGCAGCACCTCGCAGCGGTCGGCGGCTTCCGACTTGGGCGGTACGATGCGTTTGGGTGCGCAACCCTGCCACTTAGTCGAGGGCTCTAAAGTGCGAGCTCTATACGGTGCTGAAACAATTGAAGAGCGACACCGTCATCGCTACGAGGTTAACAATACCTACCTCGACCGTTTGGCCGAACAAGGCTTGCAAGTGGTTGGCTGGTCGGCCGATCACTCGTTGGTCGAGATTATCGAAATTCCCAACCATCCTTGGTTTGTTGCGTGTCAGTTCCATCCTGAATTTACGTCGCGACCTCGTGGCGGACATCCCTTATTTACGGGCTATATCAAAGCGGCTCTGAATGCGAGCTCAAAGCGCGCGGAAGCATAGTGCTGTAAGCATTAACTGGAGAATGCCATGAATCAAAACGCTGTCGAACTCGGCGAAATTCGTTTCTCTAACGAAGCGCCGTTCGTTTTGCTAGGCGGTATTAATGTGATTGAGGATTTGGACTTTACGCTTTCGGTTGCAGCCGAGTATGTGCGCGTTTGCGAAACTCTGAATATCCCAGTGGTATTTAAAGCCTCTTTCGATAAAGCTAACCGTTCATCCATTCATTCATTTCGCGGCCCAGGAATGGACGAAGGCTTACGAATACTCGCGGCGGTAAAAGCGGAATTCGGTGTGCCGGTCATCACCGATATTCACGCTCCAGAACAAGCCGCACCTGTTGCGGAAGTTGCGGATATCCTACAGTTGCCTGCGTTCTTGGCGCGTCAGACGGATCTGGTGCAGGCAATGGCTGCGACAGGGCGTGTGATTAACATCAAAAAGCCGCAGTTTGTCAGCCCCTCCCAGATGCGAAATATCGTGGAAAAGTTCGTTGAATGCGGCAACGGTCAGCTGTTGTTGTGTGAGCGCGGCAGTCAGTTCGGTTACGACAATCTTGTGGTCGATATGCTGGGCTTTGGTGTGATGAAACGGGAGTGTAATAACGCCCCCCTTATTTTTGATGTGACTCACGCTTTGCAGTGTCGCGATCCCGGTGGCGCGGCCTCGGGTGGTCGCCGGCATCAAGTGGCCGAGCTCGGGCGCGCGGGCATGGCCTTGGGCGTAGCGGGCTTGTTTTTAGAGTCGCACCCCGATCCCAGCAAAGCCAAGTGCGATGGTCCCAGCGCCCTGCCGCTTGAGCTTTTGGAGCCTTTCTTGGCGCAAATGAAAGCGGTTGATGATGTTGTCAAAGCGCAAGCCGAATTAATTATTGAGTAAACGGAGCTGTTAATGAAAATCACCCAAATTGAAGCCTTTGAAGTTATGGATTCGCGTGGTAACCCCACGGTTATGGCTGAGGTGACTTTGGAATCGGGCGTGGTCGGTTCCGCCTGCGCGCCCTCTGGCGCCTCTACCGGTTCCAGAGAAGCACTGGAGCTGCGAGATGGCGACAAGTCTCGGTACTTAGGTAAAGGCGTCTTAACGGCCGTTAACAACGTCAACGGCCCAATCGCAGATTTGTTGGTCGGCATGTCGGCGCTTGATCAACGTGCGCTCGACGATGCCATGATTCAAGCTGATGGTACCGATAACAAAGCCACTTTTGGCGCTAACGCGATCTTGGCAGTTTCGTTAGCGGCAGCTAAAGCCGCGGCACAAGCTCAAGGCTTGCCCTTATACCAGCATATTGCCAATTTGGCCGGCAACACTAACTTAACGATGCCGGTACCCATGATGAATATCTTGAACGGCGGTGAGCACGCCGACAACAACGTCGATATTCAAGAATTCATGATTCAACCGGTATCGGCGACTTCGTTCGCTGAGGCCTTGCGCATGGGTGCTGAGGTATTTCACAACCTGAAAAAAGTACTGAGTTCACGCGGTTTATCAACTGCCGTGGGTGACGAAGGGGGTTTTGCACCGAACCTGCCATCGAATGAAGCGGCTTTAAGTGTGATTGCCGAGGCAGTGAGTGCGGCAGGCTATGAATTAGGTACTGATATCACCTTGGCGCTCGACTGTGCAGCCTCTGAGTTTTATAAAGATGGGCAGTACGTACTGTCGGGCGAAAATAAGAGCTTCTCGAGTGAGGGCTTTGCGGACTACTTGGCTGACTTGGCGGCTAAGCATCCCATTTTGTCGATCGAAGATGGTTTAGACGAGTCAGACTGGGAAGGCTGGGCGTATTTGACCAAGCAGTTGGGTGACAAAATCCAGCTGGTGGGTGACGATTTGTTTGTGACTAATACTGCGATTTTGAAGCGCGGTATCGAGCAGAGTATCGGCAACTCGATTTTGATTAAATTTAACCAAATTGGTTCCTTATCAGAAACGCTTGACGCTATCGCTATGGCTCAAAAAGCGGGATTTACGGCAGTGATATCGCACCGTTCAGGTGAGACCGAGGACACCACGATTGCGGACTTGGCCGTTGCCACTGGCGCGGGTCAAATCAAAACGGGTTCGGCCTGTCGTTCTGACCGCGTTGCAAAATACAACCGCTTGCTGCGAATCGAAGCTCAGTTGGGTGGTAAAGCTCCGTATCGCGGCAGAGCGGAGTTTTCTCGCGCTTAAGTATGAAATGGGCGGCGCTGGTTCTTAGCCTGCTGTTGGTCTTGTTACAGTACCGCCTATGGTTTGCTGAAGGTTCGTTGCAAGAGCAGGCGGAGCTCAAGCAGCGGTTGGCGCAACTTGAACGCGAAAACGCACGGTTAGAAGAAAAAAATAACGAGCTATTGGAAGAGATCGTGTCTTTAAAAACGTCTAATGAGCTCATCGAAGAACGCGCTCGAGAAGATCTTGGTTTGATAAAGCGGGGCGAGACCTTGTATCTGTTTCCGGAGACTCCGTCGAATTTGGCAGGTCAGCCCAATTCCTCCGCCTCCCAGATTGATCTCAATCAGGAGCAACCCGATGGCCGCTGAACGCTGCTGGGTGGTTATTCCTGCGGCAGGTGTGGGTCAGCGTTTTGGCGGCGATTTCCCGAAGCAGTATACCAAGCTCAGAGGGCGCTCACTCCTCGATCATTGCCTGGCGACCTTTCTGTCTTGGCCCACGACCTATAAGATCGTAGTGGCATTGTCTGCCTCTGATCGTCAGTTTTTAGAGAGCGACTTCGCGACTCATCCCAAGATTCTGAAGGTAGAGGGCGGCTCTGAGCGCGTAAACTCGGTTTTGAATGCGCTCGCGTACATTGAGTCGCAGGCGGATGATAGCGATTGGGTCATGGTGCACGATGCTGCTCGTCCCTTGTTACAAACGCACGATATTGATGTGCTTTGGAGTGCCCGCTTGCACTATCGAGCGGCAATACTCGCCCGCCCAATTAGTGATACGATTAAGCGCGAGAGTAGCGCTGGTGTGATCGAACAAACGGTCTCTCGAGAGGGTTTATGGGGCGCGCAAACGCCTCAAATGGCCAAGGTTGAAGATCTATGCTCGGCCCTTCGAGCGGGTCTACAGGCTGGTCACAGCATAACGGATGAGGCCTCCGCGCTCGAGGCTCAGGGATTGGAAGTGGGTCTTGTCGAGGGGCCCGCCTATAACATTAAAGTGACCTTGCCCGATGATCTTCATTTGGCGAATCTGTGGTTAGAGAGGCAGTAATGATTCGAATTGGGCATGGCTATGATGTCCACGCTTTCACTGAAGGCGAGCACCTGCGTTTAGGTGGTGTTGATATACCTTTTAGTCAGGCTTTTAAGGCTCACTCGGATGGCGATGTGCTGATTCATGCACTGTGCGATGCACTGCTGGGATCACTCGCCCTTGGGGATATCGGTTTGTTTTATCCCGACACTGATGCGCGGCATCAAGGCCGTAACAGCCTCGAATTTTTGCACGATGTGATGTCGAAAGTGCGTTCGTTGGGCTATGAGCTTAACAATGCCGATATAACCGTCATCGCTCAGGCACCAAAGTTACGTCCCTTTATTGATGTTATGCGCGAAACATTGGCGACCTGTATGCAGGTTGCGGTAACGCAGGTTAGCGTCAAGGCCACGACTACAGAGGGGCTGGGCCCGATGGGAAGGGGCGAGGGTGTTGCTGTGCATGCCGTGGTGATCGTCTCTGAGGCGAGCTTATGAATACGCGTGATGTTTCAGGCATCGGCATGACCTCGCAACGCACCCGCGAGCGTTTAGTGCAGCGTTTGTGCGATCAGGGGGTGAAAGACTTAAACGTACTAGAAGTTATGCGTAATGCCCCGAGACACTTGTTTTTAGATGAAGCCATGGCGCATAGAGCCTACGAAGACACGGCGTTGCCGATCGGCTATCAGCAAACCTTGAGTCAACCCTTAACCGTCGCACGTATGACAGAAATCTTACTTGCCGCGGGACCGCGCAAAAATGTGCTGGAAATAGGCACCGGTTCTGGGTTTCAGACTTACGTATTGTCGCGCTTGGTCGATCAGGTCTTTAGCGTCGAGCGCATCAAACCTTTGCTCTTAAAAGCCAAGCAGCGGCTGCGATCGCTGAAGGTGTGGAATGCCTCGTGTAAGCATGGCGATGGCATGCTAGGTTGGGCCGATAAGGGCCCTTACGATGGTATTTTGGTCGCAGCGGCGGGCGATACCATCCCTCAAGCGCTCCTTGACCAGCTGGCAGATGGCGGTCGTTTGGTGATGCCAGTGGGCTCCGAAAAACAAGCACTACACCTTGTTGTACGCGAGGGTGGCGAGTTTATTCACGAAGTGCTTGAGTCCGTTTATTTTGTCCCTTTGCTGCCTGGTGCTGTGCGTTGATGAGTGATTTAGGTGTGTTTTTGCGAGGCATGTTGATGGGCGCGGCCGATGTGGTTCCGGGTGTGTCGGGTGGCACGATGGCTTTGATCACCGGTATTTACCACACCTTGCTCAGAAGTATCAGCTCGATCGATATTTATGCGGCCCGGTTGGTGTTGCGGGGCCAGTTGCGAGAGGCTTGGGAACACATCAATGGGCGTTTTTTAGCGGTATTAGTCGCAGGTATTGGTGTCAGCATTATCAGCCTTGCACAATTAATTTTGTGGACAATGGTGCATCACCCTCTGCCGCTGTGGTCGTTCTTTTTTGGCTTAATTGCGGCGTCAGCCTTGGTGTTACAGCGACAAGTGGGCGGCTATAATTTGGCCAGCTTTGTCCTATCGTTCTTGGCCGCTGTGTTTGCGGCGAGCTTTGTTTTTTGGGTGCCAGCCGATATTGCGGCCGCTCCTTGGATGTTCTTTGGCGCCGGTTTTGTGGCAATTTGTGCCATGATATTACCGGGTGTGTCGGGGTCCTTATTATTGTTACTGATTGGTATGTATCAACCCGTGCTTGGCGCTTTAAAGCAACTCGAATTCGTGTCGATAGCCCTGTTCATGCTAGGAGCGGCGGCGGGAATTACCAGTTTTAGTCGAGTGCTTACTTATTTGCTCGAGCACAAACGACCCTCTACGGTTGCGGTCTTAACCGGCTTTTTATGGGGTTCGTTGGTGATGGTATGGCCCTGGCGCGAATCTGAGGGTGGCCCGGTATCTCCGTGGAGTTATACGGCGGGAGAACCGAATATTTTGCTGTGCCTGTGTTGCGCCGCATTGGGAATCGCGTTGGTTACGTTGCTGCAATCGCGTTGGGGTCATGAGCACGGCTTGTCATAAGGCCGCTATTGGTTGGCGTGCCCTTCGATGGCGAGGCGCGTTGCTGTTGTTGGTCTTAATTTTAACCGCGTGTGCGACATCGCGTGCGCCGGTCGAGTATCGCGTTATACCCAACTCCCAACCGCCTGCACGTTATCATGTGGTGGCGGGCGATACTTTGTTTAAAATTGCGTGGCGCTACGGTATGGACTACCAAGAGCTTGCCAAAATTAACAATATTGCAGCACCTTACACAATCTACCCAGGTCAGAAGCTGGTGTTCAAAGCCCCATATCAGCGCCCGAGCCAACCCTCATCTTCTGTGGCTTCTGCTAAGGTAAGTACACCGAAGGCAGCGGTGGTCCAGAGTAGTGCGGGCGCGACGAATACGGTTAAAACACCACGTGTCTCGGTGCCAGAAAAGCCCTTACCCACCTTTAATGGTCGTTGGCGCTGGCCCTCTGAAGGTAGTGTTGTAAGAAATTACTCGGGTTCTGTTCACAAGGGTATTGATATTGGCGGTCAGCGTGGTGACCCGATTGTCGCGGTCGCATCGGGACGAGTGGTCTATGCTGGAACCGGTATCGCTGGGTACGGTTTGTTGTTAATTGTTAAGCACGACGATACGTTTTTAAGTGCCTATGGTCACAACGACAGTATCGAGGTCGCAGAAGGGCAGGACGTTAAAGCTGGACAGTTGATCGCCCGCAAAGGAGACTCGGGTACGGACATTGTCAAGCTGCACTTCGAACTTCGTAAGAATGGGAAGCCAGTTGACCCCCATTCTGTGTTGGGTAAACGCTAGAGCTTAGCGCTGCAATAATGCGAGTTTATTGGGTTTGCCCTTCCACTCTTCAGCATCGGGTAGGGCGTCTTTCATTTCGGTGATGTTGGGCCAGATCTCTGCAAGCTCGGCGTTCAACTCTAAAAACACTTGCTGGTCTTGGGGTAGCTCATCCTCACTGAAAATTGCGTCAACCGGGCATTCAGGCTCACAAAGAGCGCAGTCAATACACTCGTCAGGATGGATCACTAAGAAATTGGGGCCTTCGTAAAAGCAATCTACTGGGCACACTTCGACACAGTCGGTGTGTTTACAATTAATACAATCTTCGCCAACAACAAAGGTCATGGTAATCTCCTAGCGCCCTAATTCAACGGCCGCAATTCTAACCGCTTGCCACACGCTTTAGAAGTGCTTTTATGGAACAAGCTTAGACTTAAGCTGACTTAACGCAACCAAGGCCTCAATGGGTGTCATTTGGTCTGGATTGAGTTGTTGCAGCGCTTCTTTCACCGCATCGCTCGCTTCATCAGCAAATAGCGCCGCTTGATAGACCGTTGGTGTGGCCGCTTTAGCCTGCTTGCTACCTTGCTCTAACTCGGTCAACTTAGTTTTCGCTGCTTGGATGACGTTTGCAGGCAGACCTGCCAATTTAGCGACTTGCAAGCCAAAGCTTTGGCTTGCCGCACCCTCTCTGACGGTATGCATGAAGACGATACCATCATTATGCTCCTGCGCTCCTAAGTGCACATTGATCATGTTAGGGCAAAGGCTGGGTAGCTCGGTTAATTCGAAGTAGTGAGTTGAAAACAAGGTGAAGCAATGGATGTGATCGGCGAGGCGTCGTGCGGTTGCCCATGCCAAGCTCAACCCATCAAACGTAGAGGTGCCTCGCCCAATCTCATCCATTAATACCAAACTGTTTGATGTCGCATTGTTCAGGATATTTGCGGTGTCGGTCATTTCGACCATAAAGGTTGAGCGCCCTCCCGCGAGATCATCGGATGACCCAATGCGTGTAAAGATGCGGTCGATCGTACTTAAATGCGCTGCCTCAGCAGGCACATAGCTGCCCACGTGCGCCATTAACGCAATCAAGGCAATTTGCCGCATATAGGTCGATTTACCGCCCATATTAGGGCCGGTGATCAGAAGCATCTCACGCTGATTGTTCAATAACAGATCGTTCGCAATAAAAGGCGATTCGGAGACCTGCTCGACGACGAGGTGGCGCCCCTGATTGACTTCAAAGATTCTCTCGTCGCCGAAGGTCGGTCGTGCTAATCGAAGCGCCTGCGCGCGCTCTGCTAGGCAAGCCAGCAGATCAAGCAGCGCTAAGGCCTCGGCGCAGGCGCGCAAGGGCAAGAGCTCAGTATTCAGCGTAGTCAGTACTTCTTCATACAGTTCTTTTTCGAGCGCTAGCGCTCGACTCTTGGCAGACAAAGCCTTGTCTTCAAAAGCCTTGAGTTCAGGAGTGATGAAACGCTCGACGTTCTTTAGTGTTTGCCGACGTTGATAGTCTACAGGCGCCTGTTCAGCTTGTGCCTTTGACATTTCGATGTAGTAACCATGAACGCGATTGTAAGCCACTTTTAATGTACTGATGCCGGTGCGTTCACGCTCTCGTGTTTCAAGCTCGAGCAGGTAGTCTCCGGCCTGAGTACTGAGCCCGCGAAGTTCATCGAGGTCTGGGTTAAATCCCGGTGCGATGACACCGCCTTCGCGTATCACTACTGGCGGGTTGTCGATTATGGCGTGGTCGAGCAAGTCGCGCAGTGCCTGGAAGTCTCCTAAGTTGAGGCAAATGTCTGTCAGTACGCTGTCGTTTATATGCTCAAGAATTTGCTGTAGGGGTGGTACGCAATGCAATGATTGCCGAAGTCGGGTTAAATCTCTGGGGCGAGCCGAACGCAGAGCAACGCGAGTCAAAATGCGATCCATGTCGCCGACGCCAGCCAGAGCAAGGCGAAGATCGCCGTCTCTCATGTTGTCGATTATGGCGCTGAGGGCATCGAGTCTCCTCTCGATCGCGGGTCGCTTCGCCATGGGGCGCAGTAGCTCTCGACGCAGTAAACGGGCTCCCATTGGCGTTTTGCAGGTGTTTAATACGCTATATAGGGTGTTGTCTTCGCCACCCTGCAAGTTAATATCGATTTCTAGGTTGCGCCGCGTCGATGGGTCCATCAGCACGGCGTCGCTGTTTTGTTCGTGGCTTAAGCTGGTGAGATGCGTGAGCTCGTCTCGCTGTGTGTCTTTAACGTAGCGCAGGAGGGCGCCAGCGGCACATACGGCTTGGGTCAGTTCGGAGCATCCAAACCCCGCGAGATCTTGCGTGCCAAAGTGCCGGTTGAGTTCTCGTTCAGCGGACTCAGGTTCAAAATCCCAAGGCGGGAGCTCGCGGACCGATTTACTGGTCACCAAGTCGCTGATGCCTGAGCTTTGGGCGTAAAGTACTTCTGCCGGCTGTAGTCGCGACAGCTCAGCGGCTAACAATTCTCGATCGGCGACCTCAAGTACTTTAAAAATGCCCGCGCTAAGTTCGATATACGCCACTCCGATCGAGTCTTTCCCTTGATGAATGGCTAGGATTAGGTTATCTCGCGACTGGTCTAGAAGTGCTTCATCACTCAGCGTGCCCGGGGTGATAATTCGCACCACCTCGCGTTTTACCGGCCCTTTGCTGGTGGCAGGGTCGCCCACTTGCTCGCAGATGGCGACCGATTCGCCTTTGCGAATGAGGCGAGCTAGGTAGCTCTCCGCAGCGTGATAGGGGACGCCGCACATGGGAATGTCTTCACCGCCCGATTTTCCCCGTGCTGTTAGGGTGATGTCGAGCAGCGATGCAGCCCTGACGGCGTCATCAAAAAATAACTCGTAGAAATCGCCCATCCGATAAAACAACAGGTGTTTTGGGTGTTCCGCTTTGATGCGTAAAAACTGCTGCATCATGGGAGTGTGTTGATCAATGGAAGCGGCTGCTGCTTGTGATGAGGCTGACATTAAAGGGCTTAATATGGCTGTGAAGAGAACCTGAAATTTAACAAAGCCGGCTGTGAATAGCTATGTCCACCGCAGAAAAAGAAACGGCGCCAAAGGCGCCGTTCAGTCCGTTTACTCGTATCGATCTTTGAGTACGAAGAAAGCCAGGAAAATCAGCAGGGCACTAAAAGGCGCTGCGATCCAAATACCCTGAACTCCGAGTACGCTCTCTAAAGAAATGGACCCTAAATTTGCAGGGGCCAATACGGTTTCCTCTAGGACTGGATAGGCGAGGGCAAACAGGAAAGCGCCCACTAATGCGCCCACTAATGTAAATATCGCATCTGTTTTACCTTCAGAGCTGCCTACCACGCAGGTCCCGGGGCAGTAGCCTGACAAGGCCCAGCCAATCCCGAAAATTGCCCCACCAGCAACAACGCCCCATATGTATGCAGGTTTAATGCTTAAGTTTGCGAGGTTGCCCAAATCGAGCAGATAGATGCCCAAAGTGCCTACCCCCATCGCAGTCATCATGAGTTTGATGATCCACATGTCTTTTAAGAGTAGGGTGCCAAGGATGCGGCGGTAACTCGAGGCCCCGCCTAAGTAAAGAATGGCGCCAAAGGCACAGCCGATTAAAAATCCGATGACTAGTGTCATGATTAGACTCCTCGTTTACGGTACAAAAATTTAGCAGTGGCGATTGCGACTGCGAAAGTCACAGCGCCGAATATGAATGAGCTGATGGCCATTTGCGAAATGCCGCTGATCATGTGGCCGCTCGTACACCCTCCCGCGAGTCGCGCACCGAAAAGTAATAAAATGCCGCCGCCAAAACTGGCGAGGTTGCGTTTCAATTTAGAGGGGCCAAACTGTTCTTTCCAGAGGCTGGGCATTGAGCCTTTATCAACCTCGGGCTGTTTGTTGGCAAACAGTCGCGCAGTAATGCCGCCACCGACAAGCATCCCGAATACCAGCATCCAGCCGTAACCAACGCCCCAATCTTCCTTTTCACCATACTTATTGAGATAGACGTTGTTCTCAGCAAATTCGGGGTTAACCTTATGCGCGATTGCTGCATCGGAAACAACGAACTGTGTGGATACGCCCAACGGTTTTACGAGATAAGTTGCTACGATGAGCAGCAAACCGAGTGCAACACCTGCAGCTTTCCAAGAGATGATACCATCTTTCATACATGCTCCTTTCCTAACAATATTATGATGTTCTGATATTAAGCGCCTAAAAAAGGGGTGCTAAGCACCCCGTTTATTTGTTTACCAAGTGTAGTAAAACTCAAGCTCAAACTGATGCATTTTCAGCTCGATTGTCTGAGTTGGGTCAAACATGGATCCGCCTTTCACGCTCTTTTCTGGCGCGTACATCAAGCTGAAGCCCCATTCGCGATCGTTGCTTAACTTTTTGCCCATGCCGAACGAGATGTGCTGTTCCATGACGCCGGGCGCCATAATATTGAACAGAACCTCGGAAGGCTGGATTGGCTGGTCGCCCTTGGAGAAGCCCGCGCGGTAGGTGGTGTCGCCCGCGTTGTAGGTAAAACCTAGCTTGACGACGCTCATATCATCCCAGCCAAAACCCGCGCCGTTGTTGCCACCCAGACACGATTCTAGATCTTTCGGAACCGGGATTGCTGCGGTGGGGCAGGCGTAGATGTTTAGGCCGCTATTACCAACAGAGCCGATGTCACTGTAGCCAATGCTCTCGCCATCAAGGTGTATGGTAAGCGCGGGTGTTGCCTGAAAGCTTACGCCAACGCGCGTACTTGACGGAATATCGAAAGCACCACCTTCTGCGAATAAGTCAGAGTAGTCGTCGAATTCCGACATGCCTATCTCAGTTTGATGAGCAAACGCCAATGAGACCGAGTCGCTTACTTGCCAGTTGGCACCGAATTTGAATCCAATGCCGGTGGACATGTCGTGGCCGTTTCCGGTCAAGCTATTAGCCGGTGCACCGCCTTGTGCTGCGTTGGCGGCGAATGTCTTGGTATAGCCAGTGAAGGCTTCAAGCCCCTTCGCCTCAAAGGCTTGAATTACCACAACGGGTGCTACGCCGATTGCAAAAGTATCAGACACCTTCTTCGCCCATGCGAGCTCTACAAATGCTTGCATTAAGTCGACGCCAGCATCACCCATGCCGAACGTGCCGGGCATGGTCATGACAGGAGCGGGACCTGGACCGTCTGGATCAAAGGCGGCTGCGCCACCCTTCCAATCGGTGTTCATGCCACCGCGTCCGTAAAAGCTAAATGCTAGGGCGCTGTCATCGCCCCACATCCATTTCTTGGAGATGGCGGGCAGAGGAAAGTATTCGCTGCCTGAATCGAGCTCGCCCTGAGTCATGATGCTAAAGGCACCGCCATTTCCCTGTGCCATGCTTGCAGACGCAGTGTAGCTGCGTCTAGGCGAGAAAATGCTCAAGCTTGCGTTGGTCTGATCGTCTACCAAAATGGCCGAGGCCGGATTGTTCGCTGCGTCAATCGCCTGCGAAGGTGATGCTAAGCCGGCTCCAGCTTGTGCTTTATTGTGGCTGCCAACGCCGTGAGTGAAGTAGCCATTGGTCGCAAAGGCCATTGGAGTGGCAAATGCGAGTGCCATGGCGCTCATGCGGAATGCGAGGTTCGTCTTCATAGGGTATCCCTTATTTCTGTTTTATCGTTATTGGCAACTAAGTTACCTTCAAACTTTCTAATATGCAAATACTGTGATTTGTTTTCTTTTTGACGATTACTGATCGGATGCAGCGCACGCACTGTCCTCGTCGTCAGTCGCGCAGTAGAGCTCGTAGAGTACGGTCACAATCTGCGCGACCTTATCTCCGGATAGGCGATAGTAGATGGTTTGCGCCTCCCGTCGACTTTCTACAACGCCCTCGTGGCGCATGCGCGCGAGATGCTGAGACAAGGGAGATTGCTTAATATTAAGCATACGGGAAAGCTCACCCACCGATGCTTCACCGTTTTTGAGTTGGCACAAAACCATAAGGCGGTCAGGGTGCCCAAGTAGCTTTAGCATATCGGTCGCGTTCTTCGCCGATGCTTGCATTTTGTCGAGTTCCACTGTCAGCTTTTCCTCAGGGTGGTTGCGTTAGTTAAGAATTTTATAATATGCTGTAACTTCAACTTACGTGTCGCTCATAAAATAATCAAGGTTAGCGCATGAATAAACAAGCAGAACTCGATAGTTTACTACAACAAGTCGCAGTTTCGGGCGAAAATTTAACGGGTACCGATCGCCGCGGCTTTTTACGTAAGGGTCTCACATTTCTAGGGGCTGCATCCGCCACGGCCGCTGCGGCACACATGCCCTCCGTTAAGGCAGCTTTTCCTCCGGAGGAGCCCGCTTACGGCAAAACCTTGGGCAAGCCAGTGTTGTTTGCACCCTATGGCTCGCCCTCCAAATACGAATCCCATGTGCAGCGTCGAACCGTCGAATGGCTCACGCCCGACCGCATTTCGTCCATCAGTTTTACTCCTTTGGCTGATCTTAAAGGGATCATTACGCCCAGTGGTGTTATGTTTGAGCGTTACCACGCTGGTCTCCCGGACATAAAGCCGCAGGAACATCATCTGATGATTCACGGCATGGTCGAGCGTCCAATTATCCTATCGATGGATGACTTGATGCGCTTTCCATCGGTGAGCAAAATTCATTTTGTGGAATGTCCCGCTAACGGTGGCATGGAATGGCGTGGTGCGCAGATGAACCGTCTGCAGTTCTCCCACGGTATGATCGGCTGTGCCGAGTGGACAGGGGTTTTACTGTCCACACTCTTGGAAGAAGTCGGCGTCAAACCCGAGGGTAAATGGGTTCTGGCGGAGGGAGCAGATGGCTCGCACATGAGTCGCAGTATCCCGCTCGAAAAAGCTTTAGATGATACCTTAGTTGTATATGCCCAAAACGGCGAGATGCTGCGGCCCGAGCAGGGTTACCCTGTGCGGCTGGTGAATCCAGGCTGGGAAGGCAATACCAGTATCAAATGGTTGCGTCGTTTAGAGATAGGCGACCAGCCTTGGTACCACCGCGAAGAAACTTCGAAATATACCGATTTGATGCCCGACGGTCGCTCACGCGAATTTACATTTGTACAAGAGTGTAACTCGGTCGTAACGAATCCGTGTCCAGAGAAGCCCATGATGAAGCCTGGCAAAGTTTGGGTCGAGGGTTTGGCTTGGTCTGGACGAGGCAAAATCAAGCATGTAGACGTGTCCTTTGATGGCGGTGTGACCTGGCGTGAAGCTAAATTCACCAGCGAGGTATTCCCCCGTGCACTGACCCGCTTCGGTTTAGAATGGGACTGGCAAGGCCAGCCTGCAATGATTCAGAGTCGAGCGATAGATGACACCGGGTTTGTGCAGCCTACCTACGGTCAGCTACGTGCCGCTAGGGGTGAGAACTCGATTTATCACAAAAATGCCATTCACACATGGAAAGTTAACGCAGATGGGAGTGTCGTCAATGTTCAAATCTCCTAATCAAGTAAAAACGAGCTTATTATCGAGTGGGTTTCTGGCGGTCGCCATGACGCTCGGAGCAGGTGCTGCCCAGGCCGAAAAGGACTCGGGCTACTACGGTTATGGTCAAGTCGCGACCCCCGAGCAAATAGCGGGTTGGGATATTGATGTGCGCCCGGACGGATTGGGATTGCCAGAGGGCCGCGGCACTGCGGAAGAGGGCGAGTGGATCTACGAAGAAAAATGCGCCTCTTGCCATGGTAGTTTCGGTGAGGGTGTTGACGGTTATCCCTCGCTCGCAGGCGGTGAAGGCACTTTGAGCGGTGATGGGCGTCCGCATAAAACGATCGGCTCGTACTGGAATTACACGAGCACGGTATTCGACTATATCAACCGAGCCATGCCCTACACGGCGCCCAGATCTTTAGAGCCCGATGAGGTCTATTCTCTGACGGCCTACTTGTTGTTTATGAATTACATCATTGACGACGAGGCCTTCGAGCTTAATCAAGACACTTTGGCTACCGTGCGCTTGCCGAATGAGCCCAATTTTATTCCTGACGAACGTCCCGATACGGCGAACACACGCTGTATGTCGGATTGCCGAGATCCTGCCGCTATCGAAATCAAGTCGCAGGCATCGCCCTCTTTGGCAGAGGAGCTGGCGGCTGCGCAGGGTGATGCCTCTGAGGCAGCTACTGAATCTCAGCCTGCAGTAGCGACTGTCGGTAAGAGTGTGTACGATCAAAGCTGCATGCTTTGTCACGGCTCGGGATTAGCGGGCGCCCCCAAAGTGGGTGACGTCGAAGGGTGGCGGGGGCGAATCGCAGCGGGTAGTGCCACCCTGTACAAGCATGCCATAGAAGGTTACCAAGGCGAGGCCGGAGTCATGCCAGCGAAAGGTGGTTTCATGAACCTGACTGACGACGACGTCAAGGCGGCCGTAGACTATATGGTACAGGAGAGCCTGTAATGCCAAAGCTAAAATTAATGGTTACTGCGGCACTATTGCTTGGATGCGCAAACTTGAGTGCATCTGATTTGTCGCTAGAAGAACGCATCGCTAAAGGCTACGGCTTGGCCGCTGATCGTAACGCTGGCAACTGCTTTTCCTGCCATATGGCTGAGGGAGCAGAGCAACCGGGTAATAGTGGACCTGCTTTGATTATGATGCAGTTACGCTACCCTGATCGGGAACAGCTCAAAGCGCAGATTGCCGATCCCAGAGTTCGAAACCCCAATACCAACATGCCGCCCTATGGCGCTCATCATATTTTGACTGATCAGGAACTGGAGTGGATGGTCGACTACGTCCATTCTTTATAACAGCAACGGAGAAAAGTATGTCTAAGTTATTTTCAAGACGTCGTATTGTACAGGGCTTAATGGCCGCAGCCGCGTTAGTCGCCATGCCATTGACCGCATTCGCTAGAAATTCTGAGGCCTTTGGCCTAGGTGATTTTGCCAAAGCACGCAGCACGATGTTTGGCGGTCAAGACATCGCCGACGGTTCGGATGGCATTACCCTGGAATTGCCCGATATCGCCGAGAGCCCAGCAAAAACAAACGTTAAAGTTAAAGTTGATGAGGCGAAATTGGGCGCCCTTAAAAGCATTACTTTTATGGCCGAAGTGAATCCAACGCCGATTTCAGCGAAATTCTATTTTAGTCCCCGAGTAGAGCCAGAATTAGAAACGTTTATCAAGCTGGCCGGTACAACCATGGTGCATGCCATTGTCGAGACCGATAAGGGGCTTTATTCCGCCAGCAAAGAAGTGAAGGCAACGCTTGGCGGTTGCGGCGGCTAAACAGGATTAGGAGAGAAATATGTCAGATCACGCTCGTTCAGAAGAAATTGAAAACTATCAGCCTCGCACTCGCACTCGTTTGCGTTTGAAAGAGGGAGATACCGCTGCCGATAATGTGCTGTCAGTGATGACCATGGTTGTGCACCCTATGACCCCGGGTATTGAGCGCGACGCAGAGGATAACCCTGTCCTTAAAGACGGTAAGGTATCGATCCTGGCGCATAAGACGCACCACCTAATTGATTGGGAGTGCAAAATCAACGGTGAGGTTGTTTTGGCCGCTGACTTGAGTGGTTCGGTGTCTAAAGACCCCATTATCAACTTCGCTATCCGTGGCGTTGAGGGGGGAGATACCTTTACACTGTCTTGGACCGATAACCAAGGGTACAGTGATACCGAAGAACAGGTAGTTAAAAGCCGCAAGAAAAAATAATAAGTCGATAGCGACTGAGTACTAGAGGTAGCCTATGAAGTATCCAGTTACGGTTGCGCTGCTTGCAAGCTTGAGCTTGTCGGCAGCCGCAGGGCCAGAGGAAGATCGTGCAGCCTTTGTTCAATTCTTTGAAAAGCGGTTTCCAAGTATTGAGGTTGCAGAGCACATCAATGGCGCTTATGCCCTAGACGAGGATAAACGTAAACAGTGGGAGGCCCTTGAAGCGGGTTTTCCACCCTACGAAGACGCTGTTTTCGATGGTGAGGCACTCTGGGAAGACGGCCCCTACGCAGATTGCTTTGGTGGTACGCCAGCCGTGAAACAAAACTACCCCATGTGGGACGCTAAGCAAGGCGTAGTGACCTTGGAGCTTGCGATCAACAATTGTCGTGAGGCAAATGGGGAGGAGGTTTGGGACTACCTCGATTACGATATGGTAGCGCTATCAGCCTACATGGCATTTGAGTCGCGTGAAGAGTCGATCAATATTGATGTGCCTAACGAACAAGCCTTGGCCGCTTACGAGGATGGTAAGGCCTTCTATTATCAGCGCCGAGGCCAATTGAACTTCGCCTGTAGCTCTTGCCACTTAGAAATGGCCGGTAATAATCTGCGCTCAGAGCGTTTAAGCGCCGCTTTGGGGCATGTGACTCATTGGCCGTCGTACCGTGGCAAGTGGGATGAAGTAGGCCCGCTTCAGCGCCGTTTCAAGGAGTGTAACGATCAAGTCAAGGCTAAAGGGTTTGAACTTCAAAGCGAAGAATATCGCAATCTCGAATACTTTTTGACGTACATGAGCAATGGTTTGCCCCTCAATGGCCCTACCACTCGTAAATAAGACAACGGTGAATTCAATGACTCCTAAATTTATGGGTATGGCGGCACTGAGTTTGGCGCTGTTCAGTGGTTCCGTATTGGCGGACGACTGCACTGAGGCGAGTGCTCTGATACAAAAAGCGCAAGATGCGTATAACGCGGTCGATGCACGCGGTTTTGCCTGGGTGCCCACCGCGACCTACTTAGCAGATGCCAAAGCAGAGCACGCATCTGGTGCTTGTGAGCAGGCGATGGTGCATGCGCAACGGGCCCTAGACACCGCAAAAGCGGCCATGGCGCAAGCCGAAAACGAAGCGACGGCTTGGCAAAGCCGCGTGCTCAAGTAGCAGAGGTCGGTATGAATCGTCGCGAATTTTTGGATTTGTTAATGCGCTCGAGCGCTGCATTCTCTATGGCCGGTGTAGGTTTGTCGGCCAGTGCCAAAACATGGTCTAACTCGGCTTCATCTTTGTATGATGTGCCTGTCTTCGGCTCGGCTCGCTTGCTGCACATCACGGATACCCACGCTCAGTTAAATCCTATTTATTTTCGCGAGCCGAACGTCAATTTAGGTTTTGGAACGACTTATGGCCGCTGGCCGCATAAAGTCGGCAAAAGCTTGCTGTCTGAGCTTAGCGATGCTTCGGCGATTCAGGCGCATGCCTTAACCTATTTAAATTTTGAAGAAGCGGCAAACCGCTTCGGCAAAGTGGGGGGGTTCGCTCACCTCAAAACCTTGATTGATCAGCTCCGCGCCTCGGTGCCAGATGGTCGAAGTCTGCTGCTTGATGGCGGCGACACCTGGCAAGGTTCCGGTACCGCCTACTGGACTCGCGGTCAGGATATGGTGGAAGCGACCAATAAGCTTGGCGTGGACATTATGACCGGTCACTGGGAGTTCACTTACCTAGAAGACGAAATTTTAGCTAACGTCGAAAAATTCAACGGTACCTTTGTGGCGCAAAACACCTACGCCAGCGACGAAGCTTTGTTTGATGGTGTGCCGGTTTATGATGATATGACCGGGCATGTGTTCAAGCCCTACGATATTAAAACGATGGGCGAACATCGAGTCGCTGTTATTGGTCAGGCGTTCCCGTATACCCCGATTGCCAATCCAAAACGGTTTATTCCAAACTGGACCTTTGGTATCCGAGAAAACGATTTAGCTGACTTGGTTGACGAGATTCGTGCTAACGAAGAGGTCGATGCAGTTATTTTGCTGTCGCACAACGGTATGGATGTCGATCTTAAATTGGCAAGTCAGGTCTCGGGTATTGACGTGATTTTAGGCGGTCACACGCACGATGGTGTGCCCATGCCGGTCGAGGTGAAAAATTCAGGCGGTGTCACTGTGGTGACCAATGCGGGTTCCAACGGTAAGTTCGTTGGCGTATTGGACTTAGATTTGGGTAACGGGAGAGTCAAAGACTACCGGTACCGATTGCTGCCAGTATTTTCCGAATTGTTGACCCCAGACCGTGAAATGGCCAGCTTCATTGACGCCGTTCGGGCACCCTATTTGGATATTCTTAATGAAGAGCTCGCAGTCGCTGACTCTTTGTTGTATCGCCGCGGTAATTTTAATGGCACGTTCGATCAGGTCATTTGCGATGCTCTGCGTACGCAACTTGATGCGCAAATTTCGCTGTCACCGGGTTTTCGCTGGGGCACAACGGTGTTGCCTGGTGAAACCATCACCATGGATCGTGTGATGGATCAAACCTGTATGACCTACCCCGAGACCTACGCACGCGAGATGTCGGGCGAAAATTTAAAAGCGATTTTAGAGGATGTCGCGGATAACTTGTTCAACAGCGATCCTTACTATCAGCAGGGCGGTGACATGGTGCGTTGCGGTGGTTTGAATTACGTGATTGAGCCCCAAGGTCAGTTTGGCGCGCGCATTACCGACATGACACTGGATAACGGTGAGAAAATCGAGGCTGGCAAGAATTATAAAGTGGCAGGTTGGGCGACCGTGGGCTCACAATCTCCGGGCGCGCCCATTTGGGATGTGGTCGCCGATTACCTGCGCGATGCCAAAACTGTGAAAGTTGATAAAATTAACACGCCCGTCCTTAAGGGCGTTAAAGCCGATAATCCAGGTATCGAAAGTTACCTAGGCAAGTTCGCCTAGACGTTCAGCGATACCACTCCAGCGCCTGTTCCACGATTTGCTCGAGTAGATCGTGGACGGCGATATAAGCGGGTACTTGTAAGGCCGGTAGACGCACGCTCACGTAAGTGATCGTAGGCGCGTCAATCAGGGTGTATAAACTGATGGAGTAGGGGCATAAGACGATGTTATGCGGATCTTGCTGTGCCAGTTCGTGGCTGAGATCGGCCTTGCAAAACAGTATCGATTCACCCTGGTCATATACGGGCTTTGCATCTTCTACCGCCTCTGATGTTCGCGCTAGCATGTTGGCTGCGTAGGCAGTATAGGACACGACCAAGCCTTTGGCTTCTATCGTTGTAACGATGTCCTGCTTAATATCTCTAAAGTCGCCTTGCACAGTCCAGACGAGCGCTGGGCCGATTTCCTCGGGTCCGACCACTTGGCTTGAGGCTGTTTGCGCGGCAGCAAACCCCAGCAATAGGATTAGAGTAGTGATCGCTTTCATTAGGCAAATATTTTGCCGGGATTCATGAGCCCGCGAGGATCAATGGCAGTTTTAATGCTTTTCATGACGTGTATTTCCGCTTCGGTGCGGCATAAGTTTAGATAGGATTTTTTGTCAAGACCAATGCCATGCTCTGCCGATACTGAGCCTTTAAATTGGGTCAGTAGGTTGTAGACAATATCGTTCACCGCTTTTTTATCCGACAATGGGCCTATACCGAGGTGGATATTACCGTCACCCAAATGACCGAACGTCACGCACTTTACATCGGGATCAAAGTTGGTCAAGGCCTGCTCAAGCTGCTCGGTGTATGCCTGCATATGGCGCAACGGCAGACTGATATCATAGGCGATGGCGGGACTTCTGAAGATCATCTTAGCTTCGACATCATCGCGAATGGCCCAAAGTTGGTCGGCCTGTTGATCCGAGTTTGCTATGACTGCATCGCTAATGACAGCGCTTTCCAATTGCGCTTCTAAAAACGTCTCAAGCGGATTGGTTTCAGTGACTTGGCTGTGACTACTTTCTAGCAATATGTAAAACGCTTGATGCGGGGGTAGCACCGCTTGGTGACGCCCAGTTTCGGCGACATTTAAATCGTAGTAGTTACCCCACATGGCTTCAAAGGCTGTCAGGCTGCTGGCCAGTTGCGTAGAGGCGCTCTTTAATAAGCTTTTTACGCCATCGAAATTGTCACACACCACCATCGCGGTGAATGTTCGAAGCGGTGCCGGTTGCAGTTTTAAAACCGCTTTGGTCACAATGCCTAGTGTGCCCTCGGCGCCAATGAGTAGTTGTTTCAAGTCATAGCCAGTATTGTTCTTCAGCATTTCATTCATGGCGTCGATAATGCGGCCATCGGGCAGCACCGCTTCGATCCCGAGAACTTGATTTCGCATCATGCCGTAACGTATGACGCTATTGCCTCCAGCGTTGGTTGAAATCATGCCACCGATGGTAGCTGTCCCCCGTGCGCCCAGGTCGACGGGAAAGAGCCAGCCTTGTTCGCGCGCAGCGTCCTGCACGACTTGCAGAGGCGTGCCGGCGTTGACCACCATAATCCCGGCATCGGTATCAAACGAGTCGATACCGTTCATGCGCTCTAAGGAAATCGCAATATCCTGCTCAGAGCATGTCATGCCATTAACTAGGCCTGTTAACCCGCCCCAAGGGACCATGGTTTGGTGAGCGTCGTAACACATTGCCATTGCGTCGGCCAAGGCTTCGGTACTGCTGGGGCGTATAATAGCCCGAGCGGGGCACGAGCCCTGTCCCCAAGCGTAATTTGGGCGCGCTTTGACGTCGTCGTCTAACAGGATGCCCTTAGGGCCGAGCAGTTGGGAAAGTTGTTCTAGATTGACACTCATGCTGGGTTTGCTTCTGTTCTGGTTTATACTGCCTAGATCAGAACATATGGCTCACAGCTTGGCAAGACTATGCCAGCCTCGGGTTTAAGAACATAACGCAATGGCCGAACTGGATCAAAAAGAACTCCGTGTGTTAATACTGCGAGACGGTAAGCCCGGGCATGAAACTAAGCCCGATGGCTTCGTACGTTATTTGCGTCAGCAGGCTGACATTCAGGTAACAGAGGCGAATGTTCGTCTTCCTCTTGCCGCTTTGATGCGCCCACTATTGACGCTCGTTATTAATTATTTGCCGACCTTACTGTGGCGCCGCGCGGTGTTGTCTTTGTATGGCTTGTCGCTGGATGATTTTAGGCCCGATCTCGTCTTGGCTGCGGGCGGGAAATCGTCGTTTGCTCTGGCGGCCTGTCAGGCGACAGAAAACATCACTGGGGTTCTTTTGGGCTCGGCTCGCCGACTCAGGCCCGACCGACTAGGATGGGTGTTTGCTGCCGATGCGGATGAGTCTTGGGGTCGCTGTGTACAAGTTCCTCTGCCGCCTTCGGCTCATGGTGCGGTCAGTCGGGTTGTTAAAGGCGAGGTGAGGACGCGCTTGGGTTTGGCGGAACACCAAAAAGTGCTGGCGGTCCTAATCGGTGGTGACGGCGCGGGTTGCGAGTACACCTTAGCCGATTGGCAGCATCTCGCGCAGTTAATTCGGGGCTTTGCCGAAGATGAGTCTCACGCGGTGTTACTATCGACGTCACGACGCACAGGGTTAGAGACTGAGAAGAGCCTACAAAAGCTCATCCCCCCTCATTGTTTGCGGCAAGCGGTGTGGTTCAATCATCGCGAAGAGCGCTGTATGGCGGATTATTTGGCGGCGTCCGATGCGGTCCTAGTTAGTGTTGATTCGGTTTCTATGATGGCAGAAGTGTGCTCGGCCGGTTTTACCCCATGGATATTCTGCCCTCAGCGTGCCGAATTGCCGTCGCGCGTTGCGTCACTGATTTCCCGTCTTGAGTCTAAGGGGATGATCAAGTGGCTTGCCGGTGACGAAGTCAGCATAAATGGGAATGAATGCGCCGACTCTGAGCTCGATCGTTTTTGGCACGGGCAGATCCGTGCCGTGCTGGTGGACCTTAAGGTTCTTTGATCCAGGCTGTTGGTTGGCTTTTACCTTCAAAATCGTAGCCCAATAGCTCGATTTCTCTGGCGAACAACTGGGCGACAAATTCTCGGTCGGCTTCATCGTAGGCGCTAGAGAAATGCGCTTTGTCTTTGCGAATGCCCGTTTTTACTTGCGGTAGTTCGGGCGGGTTTTCGATTCCAATGTGCTCGAGTACCTTTTGTAGATCTTGACTGAGCGTCTCATAACAACCCACAAAGTCCACTGCGACCTCATCGCCAAAGCAATAGAGCTGGTGGTCGAGCGGCAATTTTTTGATACGTAACCACTCGCTGAAAGGCGTCTTCTCCGCTTTGCCACGCATTTTCCACCAGTAGAATGACACGACCTTGTCCCAAGGATTGCGGTCGAAACAAAATTTGTAATACGAGTTCCAAATTTCGTCGCCGCACAGTTGTTTAATGCGAGCGCCGCCCATGTGTTGGTAGTAGTGTTTGTTTAAAAACACGCTGTCCTTGTGAATGAGTTTGCGCATGCGCTCGTATTTGGCGTAAAGCTTGTCGAGGGGGGAACTGCCAATCCAATTGCGAGGCTCATGATCCTGCGCTGGCGGGTCCATAGTCGACACAATGTCATTAGGGGCGCACAGTTGGGACAGCATGGTTTCGACCGAGCTCCCAGCAGTTTTATGGGTTTTGATAAAAATAAAACGGTATTTATGGCTAATGATCATGGTGCGTCCTAGAGTTGGCCTCGGCGCCATCGATTAAAGCGGTAGGCCGCTACTTTTAGAGCGATGTTGCCGCCTTGACGGATCTTGTTCCACAGACCCTTGCGATCAGGATAACGGCTGGGACTGTGGTCAGGTTGGATGCCCTCTAATTCGTCTATCCAGGTCGTATCGGCTTCGTAGCCACATTCTATGAGCAGCGCGCTGATATCACCGTGGCGCTGTATTTGGCTCACAATGCGGGGCAGATTGTCCCGCCATCGTCCGATGCTATCAGTATTTATCGAACGCAATCCATGCATAGCGCGCTCAGATTGCGCCGACAGCTTGGCATGCTGGTGATACTTCGAAAACGGATGCGTACAGGTCAACCATGGAATTTGTTTCTGCAACATACTTTGAACGGCGTCTGGATCTCTGACGAGATCTTCGTAGCGCACGGTAATGCAGCGCTCGTGTGCTTGCATTCGTTGCGCAAAGCCATGCTGCTCTCGCCACAGACGCAAGTTTGAGTAGTATTTGTCTCCTGCAATGCGGTGTTTGCTCACCACGACATCGCGCGGGTCGCGCAGGCAATAAATCACCCAGAAATCGGGAACACTGGCCAACACTCGTGGCATAAATTGAGTGTCCTTTGGGCGTTTCGTCAGCAGAGTTTGGCCGTCGCTGGCTTGGGTTCGATTGAAGCGTGTCTCGTGGCCGTACAGTTTGTCAAAATGACAACAGGCACTCATCATCTCGTACAGTAAGGTTGTGCCACTGCGCGGCGAGCATCCGACAATGTGAATTTGTTTATACACGGCTGTTTCTGCAGTTAAGGTTGCGCAAGAATAGCATGGCCTTGCCAAGATATTCGAGTTTAGGATCGTTTCTACACACGTGACAGAAGCCACGTCGCTGCAGTTTCTGCCTCGTTTAATCGGGGTAGCGGATCGGTCGCAAGCCTCAGGGTACAAGCCTGAGTTACTGAGCTTACTTTGCCCTCGGCGATCATCGCCTGCATGCTACGGTTGATTCTATTTTTAGCTTTTGGTGGCAATTCGATTAAGCCGACATCGGCGCCACAGCTGAGAGCTTCGTAAACCATTGATACACTGTCGGGAGTAACCCACACGCTGTTTGCTTCGCGCATGTGTTCTACTAGCCAGCCCTTGGGGCAGGTGTCATGGCGTTGAATTGTGACGCTTGGACGCGCGGTGTATATGTCTGAAAGTTGTCGCTCAGGGCTGCGACGTGAATCGGCAACGATCCACTTCAGCTCGGGTTGTGAGTCCACAATGGCGCAAACTTGGCGGGTGACCTGCGCGCTGGGCCACTCAAAGTGCTTGGACTGACCACCCAAAAGCACTAATCCTTTATTGCTGGGTTCGTGATTTTGTTGGCCTAGGGGGTTTATGGCACCTTCAGTGAGGTGGACCCTGGCGGCAACTGCAGTTTTAAGCGCATCATGCTTTGGCATAATAATTGAGTCAAACCCGGTAAGAGGCCACGATGGCCGCATGACCACCGCTGTATGAGCTCGCAATTGCTTGCCGAGAAACAGCGCAAGCCAATGGGTGCTGTGGCCTGCGGCAACAATGACATCTGCGGTTTTGAGTGATCTGAAGGTGTCGCCTCGTGCGACTAGCTTTTCTGGGAGTGAAAGGGTTGTCACATCTAGCCAGGAGCTCGTGTGAGTCGGCCTCTTAGCGGCAATAGCCTCACTCAGTCCGCGCAGCTGATTCAAGTGCCCGGGTTTGCCATCATGTAAATACAGCCAATGTTTCGTAAAGTTAGTCATCAAACTGAGAGCGGTGTAGATGAGCATACAAGCCGTTTTTGGCTAGGAGCTCCAGATGAGTTCCTTGCTCGACCACTGCCCCTTGGTCCATAACGATGATCAGGTCGGCTCGTTCGACGGTCACCAAACGATGCGCGATCACGAGGGTTGTACGATTTTTAGTGATGGTAGGCATAGCGGCGTTGATCGCACGTTCCGATTCATTGTCGAGGGCCGATGTGGCTTCATCGAGAATGAGTAGCGGCGCATTTTTGAGAAAGGCTCGCGCGAGAGCAATTCGCTGTTTTTGCCCTCCAGACAGTGAGGCGCCACCTTCGCCGACTTGAGTATCTAAGCCTTCCGGCAGGGATTGAATAAATTCCCAAGCATGCGCACTTTTAGCGGCGGAGATGATGTCTTGTTCGCATGCGTTTGCGAGCTCGCCATAGGCGATGTTGGCGCGTATCGTGTCTTCAAATAGCACTGTGTCTTGGGTCACAATTGCAACGTGGCGGCGAATAGACTGCTGGGTGAGCTCGGAGGCGTCGTTATCGTCAAACCAAACCGAGTTGCCGGGGGCTTGTATAAAGCCTGCGATAATATCGATGAGTGTGGTTTTGCCCGCGCCGCTTCGACCCACGAGAGCGATCAATTGCCCCGGTGCAGCATCGAAGCTGACACCATTCAGCGCTTGGCGGTCGGAGGTCGGGTACTGATACGATAATTTGTTCAGGCGTAAGCCACCGGTAAAACTCGTCAAGGGACGCCCCGACTCATCGTGCTCCAAGGATTGGTCTAGAATCTCGAAAATGCTTTCTGCCGCGGCAATGCCCCTCTGAATCGACGCATTAACGTTGGTCAGTTGCCGCAAGGGTTTGGCGACTAAACTGGCGGCGGTGATGTAGGCTAAAAATTCTCCAGCAGTGAGGTCTCCAAACAGCGTCGGATCTAAGCCAAACCAAAACAGCAAGGCGATAGCGCTGAAGGTTAGGATCTGAATAATCGGTGTGCTTATCTCGTTCACGCGGGCGAGTTTTAATTCGTTCTTAAGGCTGGCACGGCAGCGTTCTTCAAAGCGCTTGTTTTCGTAGGCTTCACCTCCGAAAGCCCGGACAATAGCTTGCCCGCGTATTGCTTCTGAGGCGACATGAGTTACGCCGCCCATCGATTGCTGTATACGCTTGCTGTACCGTTTGAACCGGCTGCTCGCAATCCGAATAATCAGTCCGATGAGCGGTGCCGCAAGAAAAAACAAGAGCGACAGCTTCCAATCCAAGTACAGCAAGTAAGCCAGCAAGGCCATTACGGTCAGCCCTTCGCGTATCAATGTTTTGATTGCGTTGGAGGATGCCGCTGCGACTTGCTCGACATTAAATGTAAGCGTCGATATGAGCTGCCCCGAGTTGTTGCGACCAAAAAACCCCGAGGGCAAAGCCGTTAAGTGCTCGAATACATCGCGGCGAATACGATTTACGACGTTGCGTGCGACAAAGCTAATGTAATAGCCACCCAAATAACTTCCAATACCCCTTACTGAAACGACCGAGATGATCGCAATGGGTAGAAACAAGCGTATACCTTCTCGGGTGGCCAATCCCAGCTGTTGTTCCCAGCCGCTTAACTCATTGGTTGAAGCCTCGGGCTCAAAGGCGCTGGGTACGTATTGCATTAAGCTCGCAAATGCAGACTGCGTGAGCGCGTAAAGAATAAAGCCGCTAATCGCCAGAATAAGGGCGGGCCAAAAGTGCTTTACATAGCTCAACAGGCGCTTGTAGGTTTGCCAGCCAGTGTTGTTGGCCGCGGGGTCGCGCATTGACCTAACCTTTGGAGAAATTATCGTGGTCGTATTGTATGCCATGCGAGCCGCTTTGGCACCCCATCGGTTTCGTGGGCACTGTGGACGAGTCATGCGTTGATGCGATGATTACTGGTCGCCGCTGATGTTGAAAAAGAAATTTAGAACACTGAGGATATGTACAGTACTATCTAGGCGTGGTAAGGTTCGTTTAATTCATTATTCAAGGATGTATGGCTATGGATCCAAATAAGCAAAAAGCATTAGAGGCGGCATTAGCACAAATCGAGCGTCAGTTTGGTAAAGGCACCGTAATGCGCATGGGTGACAGCGAGCGTGTCGCAATCCCATCAATTTCTACCGGTTCGCTTGGATTGGATATTGCCTTGGGTATTGGTGGCTTGCCTAAGGGGCGTATTTGCGAAATTTATGGACCTGAGTCCTCCGGTAAAACGACACTTACGCTACAAGTGATCGCAGAGGCTCAAAAGTTGGGTGGTACCGCGGCGTTTATTGATGCTGAACACGCCTTAGATCCCATTTATGCCGAGCGTCTGGGCGTTAACGTGGATGACTTGATCTTGTCTCAGCCCGACACTGGGGAGCAAGCGCTAGAAGTCACCGAAATGCTGGTGCGCTCTGGTGCTGTCGATGTGTTAGTTGTGGACTCAGTGGCTGCGCTAACCCCCAAAGCCGAAATTGAGGGTGACATGGGTGATTCCCACGTTGGTTTGCAGGCGCGTCTATTAAGCCAGGCAATGCGTAAGTTAACGGGTTCGATTAAACAAACCAATTGTTTGGTGATTTTTATTAACCAAATCCGCATGAAGATTGGCGTGATGTTCGGTAGCCCAGAAACCACCACTGGGGGTAACGCACTTAAGTTCTACTCATCGGTTCGTCTCGACATCCGCCGTATTGGCGCGGTGAAAGAGGGCGACGAAATTGTGGGTAACGAAACCCGAGTTAAGGTGGTCAAGAACAAGGTGTCTCCACCCTTTAAACAGGCCGAGTTTCAGATCATGTACGGATCGGGTATTTACCACAACGGTGAGTTGATCGACTGGGGTGTCAAGCTCGGTCTGATCGATAAATCGGGCGCTTGGTACGCCTATAAAGGTGACAAAATTGGGCAAGGCAAAGCCAACGCGGCGAAGTTTTTAAGCGAGAATAAAGACATTGCTGACGAAATCGAATCGGCTATTCGTGCCCAAACGCTAACGGCTTCAAAGCCTGTCGAAGTACCTGTGGAAGAGGCTCAGGAAGCTGGTGAGTAATATCGTTTAACCATGCAAGAAGGGTCTATAACTAAGCTGTCGGCTCGCGCTGTCTTAATGGACTATTTAGCACGGCGCGAGCACAGCCAGCACGAGTTGCGCACCAAGGCTCTGAGACGCCTAGGTGCGCAAGCCGAAGTCGACATTGAAGAAGCGCTAGTGGATTTGGCAGACGAAGGTCTGCAATCTGACGAGCGATTTATCGAGGGTTTGTGTCGGCATCGTATCAACAAGGGATATGGTCCCAACACTTTGCAGCAGTTGGCTCGTGAAAAAGGCATTACGAAAGAAGGGCTCAGTGATGCACTGGAGGCCTTGGCACCCGATTGGTTTGACTGTGCTCAAGAAACGCTCAACAAGAAGTTCGCAAAGCCGATTGATGCCTCACTTGATTACGCGGGCAGACGTAAAGAGCTACAAAAACGCATGCGGTTTTTGAGCTACAGAGGCTACCCGACCAGCGTCATATCGGCCGTCGTTGCAGCCGATGACGGCTACGATGACTAAGTGGCATTAAGCTTACTGGAAATTCAAACCCCGCTCTTTGCGTGGATCGCGCTTAAACATCCACCAATCTTTGAAGTAGTTTTGGTGCAGTTTCCAAGGCGACTCAGAAGCCTGTTTGGGTAGTTCGTGTTCGTGGCGCTTGATGTAGCCTGAATTCAGGTCGAGGAAGCCTTCGGTATTGTCTTTATTTGCGGGCTCTTGGGGTATGAAATATTTAAACCCTTGTGCGTCCATGTAGGTCACTAAACGATTAAAGTAGCGATGCGTGAGATCACATTTGAGCGTCCAGCTGGCATTGGTGTACCCCATGGCGTACGTCATATTGGGTACGCCGGATAACATGCAGCCCTTGTAGACAAAGCGGTTCGGGGCGTCTAGCGCGATGCCATCGACACTGATTTCAATGCCACCCAGGAACAGCAACTCTAAGCCGGTAGCCGACACGATGACGTCTGCCTCTAAATGCGCACCCGAACTTAGGGCAATGCCTGACTCATCAAAGTGAGCGATAGTATCGGTAACGATATCGGCTTTACCTGCCTTGATCGCATCAAACATATCGGCATCTGGGACTAAGCATAAACGCTGTTCCCATGGTGTGTACGAGGGAGTAAAGTGTTTGTCGACGTCGTAGCCGGCCGGGAGCAATGGACGCAGCATGTCGATGATACGGTGCTTAGCTTGCTCGGGAAACTTGCGACAGCGTTGATAGATGAACTGTTGTAAGCCAATGTTTTTAATGCGCGTTAGGTTGTAGGCCCAGCTGTTAGGCAGGAACGAACGTAGCGCATTTGCAATACCGTCTTGTGATGGGCGCGATACCATGTAGGTCGGTGAGCGCTGAAGCATTGTGACTTTTGCCGCCTTGGCTGCAAGCGACGGTACCAATGTAACCGCTGTCGCGCCACTGCCAATTACGACAATACGCTTGTCGCTATAATCGAAGTTAGGGTCCCAAAACTGAGGGTGAATGACGGGCCCGTCAAAGCGAGCTTCCCCGGGATATTCTGGTTTGTAGGCGCTGTCGTAGTTGTAGTACCCGCAGCAGAGTTGCAAGAAGCGGCACTGGATTTTTTGTGTATGATCACCAGCCTGCAGTTGCACGCTCCACAGCGCGCTTGCGCTGTCCCAAGCCGCAGAAATGACTTTTTGATTCAAAGTAATCTTGGAGCCAAGGCCGTACTCTTGCACGGTCTCTTCAATATAGGCCTTGATTGATGGGCCATCTGCAATCGATTTTTTGGCGATCCAGGGCTTAAAGTCAAAGCCTAGGGTATGCATATCGGAATCGGAGCGAATGCCCGGGTACTTAAACAAATCCCATGTTCCACCTATGCTCGCTCGGCTTTCTGTGATGTGAAATGTGTAGTTCGGGTGCTCTCGTTGTAAATGAACTGCAGCGCTGATTCCAGAAAGGCCGGCGCCGACAATTAAGACATCAAGCTGTACCGGGGTATGAGTCGTGACGGACATGAGGCCTCGCGTAATTGGGGTTTGTCCGAAGTCTAAACGCTAGTGGCTAATAAGCAACTGTTTTATAGCGTCCACAAGGAGACAAGTGATGTGTGTAAAGTCCGCAAAATATGGCGTCCCATTGGGCTATCCAGCGCCAAAATATTCTGCTCCTCGGCACGAACTAAATTATCTACCGAGTAAATCATCATGGCGTTTGACACGAAAAGCAGCTGGTCGCGCTCTTCTGGTGTGAGGGCAGGGCTGATACTGATCAGTACCTCAGCAAGAGACGATGGCGGTGTGCTCATTGGAATGTCAGGGTTAAGCACCTTTTCAACGCGTTCTGGGGTGCGTAGAAAATGTGCTAGAAACTTTGCGTACAGCCGGCCGTTTTCGCTGCGTCGCGTGTACTGCAGAAAGGGTTCTAGGTAAATATCGATAGCAA
>NZ_CBFHWH010000013.1:0-42462 GCF_965659035.1 Aequoribacter sp.
TTTATTGGTGAGTTTGGATAAACGCGATCTCAAGGCGCGCCTCGAGTCGGTGGTGGCGAGTCGTGCTGCAATCGATGCACGTTTAGAAGAAGCCAAGCGAACGCTAGGTCGAGCCGAAGAGTTGTTGTCTCGGGGTTTGTTATCGCAAGCTGATTACGACAAAGCTGCGGCAGCGGATGCGGCTTTGGTGGCCGAGCGTTTAGCGCTTACCGAAAATATTCGAGAAGTCGAAACCGCCATAAGTTTTACCCAAGTTAAGGCGCCCATTTCTGGACGTGTTGTTGACCGCTTTGCAGAGCCTGGTGATTTGGCAAGCCCTGGTTCGCGCTTGGTGTCCTTGTACAACCCCGCGAGCTTAGAAGTCTCGTTGAAGGTGCGTGAAGACCTCGCTATGGGCTTACAGCTGGGTGACGCCGTAAGGGTTGTTGTGCCCTCAGCTAATCGATCATTCGATGCTGAGGTGAGTGAAATTGTGCCCGCCGCAGATCGTGTTTCTCGCAGCTTCGATATCACTCTGCAAGTGCTAGAAGGGCAGGGGTTGTTACCCGGTTTATTCGCAGAAGCGCAGATACCCGCGGGTAGCGAAATCTGGCGATCGATCCCAAAAAGCTTGGTGCAACACCTCGGGCAACTGAATCTGGTTTGGGTAGAAACCGACGCTGGTCCGGTTAAGCGTTTTATCCGCTTGGGACGCGAGGACGGGGCCGAGGTCGAAGTCACCGCCGGGCTGAGCGACGGTGAGGTCGTCATCGCGCCTTAAAGGACTAGCGAGATTGCTCTAACCTAACCTCGTACTCGCGCTCTTCTTTGCCGAGGAGCGTTGTTACAGTCACGGTATCTCCTGCTTGATAGCGCTCTAGCTGGGTGTAGTACTCATCGTTATTGCGAACGCGCTCACCATTGATGTGAGTGATGATGTCGCCCAGAGCGATGTCTCCACGATAATTGCGGTAGGCGCCACGCATGCCGGCTTGGTCCGCAGGCAGCCCGGGAAACAATCGCACTATGGGCACGCCGGGAATATTATAGCGTCTGATCCAGTTGTCGCTGGCAAGCTCAACGCCTAAAACTGGGCGCAGCACGCGTCCGTAACTAATCAGCTGCGGCACGACCTCTGCGACTGTATTGACCGGAATCGCAAAACCAATACCCGCGCTCGCCCCGCTCGGGCTGTAAATGGCAGTATTGACACCAATGAGTTGGCCCATGGAGTTCAGTAAAGGACCACCCGAGTTGCCTGGATTGATTGCTGCATCCGTTTGAATGACGCCGCGAATGGTGCGGTTGCTCGGCGCTTTGATTTCTCGACCTAAAGCACTCACGATGCCTGTTGTGAGCGTGGTGTCTAGACCAAAAGGATTGCCGATGGCCAACACTTTGCGACCGACCTGAAGCTCGCTTGAGTCTCCCAGTGGCAGCGTTTGTAAGTCATCGGGTGCGCCTTCAATTCGGAGCACAGCGAGATCTTTCTCGGGTGCTACGCCAATAACCTCGGCGTCGTATTCACTGCGATCTTGCAGCGTGACGGTTAACTTTTGTGCGCCGGCAATAACGTGGTAGTTAGTCACGATCAGGCCCTGGCTATTCCAAACGAAGCCCGTTCCCGAGCCGCGCGGAATCTCTTCGACGTTCAACGAGAATAAGCCACGGCGTAGGGCTTTGTTGGTGACAAAGACGACGGCAGGACTGGCTTTGCTAAAAATCTCAGTGGTATTGGCTTCGTCGTCGGTGGCGAAGCTCAAGTAGTCGGGAACGTCCTTGTCTCGTGTCTCGGCGAGCGCGCTGGGTGCGATGGAAGCACTGTCACCGAGGCCACAGGCACCCAGTAAAGTGATCAAAAATAACGTGATAGATCGAAATACTTGGGTCATTGTGGCCTCCACTGGTCAGTGATTACCCTCTTCGCAAGGCTTCGATGCGCGCAGTCAGAGGCGGGTGCGATGCCAACATCTGAGCAATGCCTAACTTATTGATATCGCGAATACCAAAAGCCGTTAGCTCGCCCGGTAAGTCATTGGGTAAGTTTTGCTCGCGCTGCAGTCGCTCCAAAGCACTTATCATAGCGCCTCGCCCGGCGAGTGCAGCTCCGGCAGCGTCGGCACGATATTCGCGCAAACGTGAGAACCACGCCACGATCATACTGGCAAAAATGCCCAGAATGATTTCTGCAATAAACGTTGCTACGAAATAACCGATACCGTAGCCGCGCTCAGTTTTGAATATGACGCGATCCACCGTATGGCCAATAATACGCGCAAAGAACATCACAAAGGTGTTTACCACGCCTTGTATTAGGCTAAGTGTCACCATGTCGCCGTTGGCGACGTGACCGATCTCGTGCGCGAGTACCGCTTTCACTTCGTCGGGTGAGAAACGGTTCAACATGCCAGAACTCACGGCAACCAAGGCATCATTGCGGTTCCAACCGGTGGCGAAGGCGTTAGCGGCCTGCGAGGGAAACACACCAACTTCAGGCGTTTTGATGCCGGCCTCACGAGAGAGCTCGGCCACAGTGTTGAGCAACCAGCGGCTTTGACGGTCTGTGGGCTGTGTGATGAGTTGAGTGCGCGTCGACTTTTTCGCCATCCACTTGCTCAGGAACAGCGACACAAAAGCACCACCAAAACCGAAGAGTGCGCAAAAGACCAGCAGCGCCTGCAAGTTTAGATCAACGCCATTGGCGGCTAAAATGCTCTCAAACCCCAGCAAATTAAACACGATACTAACCAAAACCAGTACGGCTAAATTGGTCGCTAAAAACAACAAGATACGCATGTGAATTACCTCTGAAATACCTATAGCATAGCTATATACCCCTTTGATAATGAGGGCAGATCACATTAAATCAAGGTTGGGCGAATTTAAGACAGTCGAAAGCGACGAAAGGTTCCAGAGGTAGGCTAAATGGCAACGGAAATGAGTTCTTGCGTCTCGCCCGGCAGGGGGTGCTCGCTAACCTCTAACTTGAGTTTTCCGCTGTCGGTGAATTCTGGCTCGAAAATCTCGGCGCGCAGTTCAATGTCTTTTGAAGACAGTTCAACAACCGTGTTTAGCGCTTCATCGCGATATTTGAATTGGGCAACCGCCTGAGCGTCACGTCCGTCAGTCCACACTTTACTTTTGCTGTAGTAATGGCCTAGCTGATTGCGAATGACAAAAGTGTCAGGCATGGTATTAGCGTTCTCCCAGTAACTTAGCTTTGGCGTCATTCACGCGTGCGGCTAGGTAGTCGTTGCCGCCACGGTCGGGGTGCAATTTTTGCATGAGCTTGCGATGCGCTGCAATGATATCGTTTTTGGATGCACCCTCGGAGAGGCCCAAAATTGCCAGCGCTTCTTTCTCCGTTAGCTGTCCACCGCTGTCGCCTGTCGGCGGCGCTTGATTTTGATATTCCTCGCCGAAGCGCTGCTCGAGGTAGGACAACAGTAATTGGGTAGAATCTGCGTCGTTGGCGCGACAGTATTCCAACAGCGTGTCGAGCTCGCTTTGCGAGAGCTCTGATAGTAGCTTGCCGCTAAATGCACCAGCCAGTACCGTGCCGTTCAAACGACCATTACTATGATCTAGCGTCATGCGTAGTATGGCCGACTCCACTTGCGACGTTGCGCCAGAGCCCGATTGCCCCAACCAGCCCTTAAGATGGGGTAGCAGTTGAATCAGTAGTGGGAGTGATTGTCTCAAAAGTACCAACAAGCCGGTGACCAATGCGCCAACCCAGTGCATTTTGCCGCTAATTGCCAGTAATACGGCCACGACTAAAGCCACGACAAAAATCAGCTGAAGATAGGCCGCTTTGCGTTTTGGTGCAGGTAGGGCTTTGATGCGTGTTACTGCAATGTAAAGAGCGAGTGCAGCAGCGGCAAATAGTATCAGTTTTGGCATTAGGACTTTGGCAACTGTTCCAGTAGCGTTTGTGCCGCGTCATCGCGACGTTGAGTAAGCGCAGTATAACCGCCTTGGGCATAAGCTGCCACGGCACTAAGCAGATCGCGAAGGCGACCTGGAGCACCGAGGTCGAAACGGGCATAGGCACCGGACGACACGCGAGCCATGTGTTGAAAGGTGTCTTCAACGCCTGGATTGAGGCCTTCTTGAAATAGGAATAACGGTAATTTGCGCAGCCCGCATTGTCCCGCCAGATCAATGATTTCATGGGGTGGCTCTTCGATCGCATCTCCAATAAAAATTAGACCGCGTATTGGGCTTGATTGATGCTCGCTCAGGGCATAACGCAGTGTTTTTCGAATTTGAGTTTGCCCCCCAGCACAGCGAACGCTCGACATTTTTCGGCTGAGAATGTCGGCATCGGTGAGCCAATCGGTTTGACGGAACTCCTCGAAACCCCGGTAAAAGCACAGTTTCAGGGTCAAGCCTTTCAAACCATCGGTTGCATGCAGCAGCGAGTGTGTGAGCGAGCAGGCTAAATCCCAGGTCGGCTGTCGGCTCGCTGTTGCGTCAATCACAAACAGTAGGCGCTGTTGTTGCTTAACCACCTTAGAGATGGTCTTGTGCTGCTTTATGAAAGCGCTAATCTCATTGCTGGAATTCGTGGTTTTTAGCGTACCGCCCATACTGTGGCTCTGCTGTCATAATCTCGCTAAAATGATGACGACTTCAACGTCGGCGCGCAAGCCTCTTTGTCAGCAAGCGCCGCTGCCCTAAGCGCAAGGATAGCACTATGGATTGGTTCTCGATTCGAAAAAAACATACCTTGGTCACCGCAGAAACGGCCTTACCTGACCGCAATGAGGTGCTGACACCAGGGCATGACCATCTTATTTATGGGCGTTCGATGTTGCCCCCTTACGCGACTGACGAGCAAATCGTCTATTTGGGTATGGGCTGTTTTTGGGGTGCCGAGCGACGCATGTGGCAGCAAGAAGGGGTCAGCTTAACCGCGGTGGGATACGGTGGCGGCATCACGAAAAACCCAACCTATGAAGATGTCTGTAGCGGTAAAACGGCGCACGTGGAACTTGTGATGGTGGCTTATCAACCGGCTGTTACGAGCCTCGGGGCGCTGCTTAAGGTCTTTTGGGAGGCTCACGACCCAACTCAGGGTATGCGTCAAGGCAACGACTTGGGCACACAGTATCGTTCTGCTATTTACACCACGACTGACGAGCAGCTTCAGGTAGCGCAAGCATCTTGCGAGGCTTATCAAGCGGGTTTGAGTGCGGCAGGACATGGCAATATCACCACAGAGATTGCCTCGTTTTCTAACTTTTTCTTTGCCGAGGACTACCATCAGCAATATCTGCACAAGAATCCAAACGGTTACTGTGGGTTGCGTGGGACGGGTGTGAGCTGTGCTATTTAAGCTTAAGCGATGAGTTTACCCAGTAGAGCGCTGACCGCGGTTTCTACTCGCATGATTCTTGCGCCTAAATTGACGGGCGTGAGCCCGGCTTTTTGTAACAAGTCGATTTCGTAAGGGATAAACCCACCCTCGGGCCCTATGGCTATGAGCCGAGGTTCGTCACTGCGGTTGGTTTCCAAGCGAGACTGCACTCGGTGATCGCCCAACCAAGCGTTTGGGTAAGACTTGGCGAGGCCTGGGAGTACATCTTCTGCGAAGGGCTTAAAACCCTTGTGCCAGCGTAAACTCGGAGGAACGGTGTCCCCGGCTTGCTCTAAAGCCGTCAGAATTGTGCTGTCCACGGCATCGGGCTTTAAATAGGGCGACTGCCAATAGCTCTTTTCGACGCGGTAGCTGTTGATGATGTGAATGGCCTCGACGCCGAGCTCGATGCTTGCACTGAGTATCCGTCGCAGCATTTTAGGTCTGGGCATTGCTAGCACCAAGCAGAGTGGTTCTTTGCTTGGCGGTCTTTCTGACAATGTGACATCAAGTACAGTGCGCGTTTCAGTGTGCTCGATTACCGTACCTAGCCCCAGTTTGCCGCCGTAAACGCCGACTTTGAGTGAGTGGCCAACCTCGGGTCGCAGGACTTCGGTACAGTGCCGGTGAGCGCGTGGGTTCAACTGCGCTTCAAAATGATCACTGCTGGTGTCGTGGTCGAGCAGTATGATATTCACTACTCAACCCAAAGATCGTATTCGTCAGCTCCAGTAATCTCAGCTGTGACTAGGTCGCCCGGGCGCAAGTCGGTGTAGCCGGGTAGGTGCACCACACCGTCGATCTCGGGCGCATCACCGCGGGTGCGGCCGATGGCGCCTTCACTGTCGACGTGATCGATAATGAGTTGCTGCTCGGTACCAATTTTCGCTGCACGCCTTTCAGCACTGATACTTTGTTGTAGCGCCATGAAGCGTTCCCATCGGTCTTGTTTTACCTCATCGGTGACGGGGTTGGCTAAGGCGTTAGCGGGTGCCCCTGCGACGGGTGAGTATTGGAAACAGCCGACGTTATCGAGCTGAGCTTCGCTGATAAAGTCGAGTAGCTCTTGGAACTGCGCCTCTGTTTCACCGGGGAATCCCACGATAAAAGTACTGCGTAACGATAGATCGGGACAGACTTTGCGCCAGCTGTGGATTCTATCGAGTACTTTTTCAGCCGCCGCAGGGCGTTTCATGGCCTTGAGTATATCGTGAGACGCGTGCTGAAAAGGAATGTCTAAATAGGGCAGGATTTTACCCTCGGCCATTAAGGGAATGACATTGTCGACGTGGGGGTAGGGGTAGACGTAGTGCATCCGTACCCAAACGCCTAGGGAACCTAATGCTTCGCTCAAAGCCAGCATTTGAGTTTTGACGGGGCGGCCATCCCAGAAATCGGTTTTGTATTTCAGGTCCACACCGTAGGCGCTTGTGTCTTGTGATACAACCAAGAGCTCGCGCACGCCACCGCGCACCAGAGCCTCGGCTTCTCGCATAACGTCGCCAGCGGGCCGGCTGACCAAGTCGCCGCGTAAATGCGGAATGATGCAAAAGCTGCAGCGATGGTTGCAACCTTCCGAGATCTTCAGATAAGCATAGTGTCGCGGCGTGAGCTTGATACCATGATCGGGTACTAAGTCGATAAAGGGGTTGTGTTCTTGCGGTTTGGGGACGTGATGACGCACCGCTGTCATGACTTCTTCGTAGGCCGCGGGTCCCGTGACGCTCAGTACCTTGGGGTGTAGGTCTTGGATACGTTTTGCGTCGTCGCCCGCACCCATGCAGCCCGTGACAATCACGCGGCCATTTTCAGCCAAGGCCTCGCCAATAGCATCCAAGGATTCTTGTTTAGCGCTGTCGATGAATCCGCAGGTGTTCACGATTACGAGGTCTGCCCCCTCATAGGAACCACTGATGGCGTAGCCGTCCTGCTGCAGCTGGGTGAGAATTCGCTCGGAGTCGACTAATGCCTTTGGGCATCCTAGGCTGACAAATCCTACGGTTGGGTTTTGCGTTTGCGCTTCAGACACGCCCGTACTTCCTTAATCTCAAAAACGCAATGATACCACGGCTCAGGTGATAACTTCTTGTCTACAAGTTCCGATTAAAGGTGGGACCAAAAGCGCTAATACGCAGTTGTTTTTTTAGATGTGCCTGCAGTGATAGACACTCGTCGCGGTTCAAAAATTCACCCACGCGTATAGAGTGTGTTCGATCTTGGATGTAAAGCTCGGGGCCATCCCAAGGGTGGTTCTCTGGGCGGATGGCTAGGCTGGTTTCGTCTCTAGGTAGAGTGTAGGTAAATTTTGGGGCGTAGACGCCTTTGTCAATTCGTACCGTGTCGCCGTTGAAGGTGATGACATGTTTGAAATGAAGTTTCCAATGCACGTAGTACAAGGAGGCGGATAGGGCGGCGATTTCGAGTCCTGCGAAAGGCAAAATCGGCCAGGCTCCCAAGCTCCAGAAAAATAGGGCCGCGCCTATGGATGGAATCGACAAGAAAATAATCAGCTGCTTGTTTTGCTTCCAACTGGCGGATAGGTTGGGTTGCGCCACAATAACGTGCTGTTGATCATGTTCTGAGGCGTTGACCAAGCGCTTATCTCCTTAAAATCGATATGATAGTGGCTTTTTTTATGAATTCCACACTCAATACTTACGCGAGCCTTAAAATGCTGGCTCACTTTCGATACTCAGCCATTGACCTGTGACTGGATGTTTGAGGGCTAATCGTTCGGCATGCAATAATAGACGGTCTGAACGCGACAAACTTTCAGGGTCAGCGTACAAGTCGCAACCCAGAATCGGGTGGCCGATGCTCAGCAAATGCAAGCGGAGTTGGTGTGATCGGCCTGTGACAGGGTGCAAGCGCAGACGGGTGGAGTTATTCCCTCGAGCGATTACGGTAAAGTGGGTGACGGAAGGCTTGCCGCGTTCAAAACACACTTTTTGTCGCGGTCGGTTCTCCCAGTCGGCGCGTATAGGTAAATCAATCGTGCCTGCATTCTCCTTGATCTCTCCGGCTACCACGGCGATATAAGATTTGGCGACTTGTCGTAAGCGGAACTGCCTAGAAAGCTCGGCGTGACGCTCTTTGCCCAAGGCGATGACCATGGTGCCCGAGGTGTCTAAATCGAGCCTGTGAACAATGCGGGCGTTGGGGTAGGTTTGTTGCAGTCGCGAAATTAAGCAGTCTTTGTTGAGCGGGTGTTTGCCCGGCACGCTCAACAAAAAATGCGGTTTAGCGACAAATAATAGGTGTTCATCTTGGTATAAGATCCCGATAGGTTCTTGGGAGTGCGGAACAAGATAGTCGCTCATTGCCCTAGGCGGTTTTTAGTGCGGCCAAATATTGACTAATGATGTGTTCCAAGCCCAGATACAGCGCATCAGCTGTGAGGGCGTGACCGATAGAAACCTCCGCTAAGTGCGGCAGGCCGCTGAACAAGGGTAAGTTATCTAAGTTCAAGTCGTGACCCGCGTTAATTCCAAGTCCTGCCTGGTAGGCCGCTTCAGCAGTACGCGCAAATAATTCGAGGCTTTGTGGACCGCGCCCCTGCTCGAACTCACGGGCAAACGTTTCTGTGTAAAGTTCGACTCTATCGGCACCCAAATCGGCGGCTAACGCTACGGTACTTGGGTTGGGATCGACAAATATACTGCTGCGTACCCCCCATTCTTTGAGCTGCTGCAATATCGGTCGCAGTTTGTCGGCATCACGCTCCAAATCAAAGCCGTGATCCGAGGTCAGTTGATCGTTGGCGTCAGGCACTAGCGTGCACTGTGCAGGTCGAATGGCATCGACTAGTGCCATAAACCCGGGGTAGTCACTGACCCCCTTGCGTGTGCTTGGCATCGGTGGGCTGAAGGGATTGCCCTCGATGTTGAGCTCAACCGAAAGCGCCTGTTTAAGGGCGTAACAGTCGTCTACGCGGATATGGCGTTGGTCTGGGCGGGGGTGCACCGTAATGCCATGAGCGCCGTAATGAATGCAGCGCAGAGCATAATCAACCACCGATGGGATGACGGTGTCGCGTGAATTCCTAAGCAGGGCCACTTTGTTAACGTTAACGCTTAACGCAATCATGGCTTATTGACCCAGGTCACTTTGTTAATGACGACGGGCTTAGTTGGGCTGTCGGTGAAGGCGCCGCCTCGATTTTTTATGGGCGCCGTCGCAATGTAATCCACCGTGCTCATACTTAGCTTATCTTTGACTTTGCCAAAAACGGCATAGCCCGCTTTGCCCGGGGCCCAGTCCAAGCGTAAGTTGTTGCGATGGTTAATAAAAAATTGATCTGTTGCCGAATCGGGGTCGTCGGTACGCGCCATAGCGATTGTGCCGCGGACATTGTGTAGTTTCGATTTTTTGGCTTCGTTTGCAATGGGGGAGTCGCTGGGTAATGGTTCATAGCGTTGATCAAATCCACCTGCTTGAATCATAAAGCCGTTGATTACGCGATGAAAAATCGAGCCTTCGTAGTGACCTGACTCAACATATTTAAGGAAATTCTCGACGGTAATCGGCGCTTTACGGTGGAACAAGCACAGGGTGATGTCGCCCTCCGAGGTCGCGAGAGTGACCACGGGTGAAGGATCGTCATCCTCGTCGCATTCTTGCGCTTGCAAAGTGGTTGCAGTCATCAGTAGATAAATAGCCGAGAGCGCGCCCAGCCAATGCTTAGCCGTAGGTGTCATCATTTAATTCCATCCCGAATTGCGCTTGCGTTGAGGCCATAAACGAGGGACCAGCAAAGCAATGAGTACGCCCAAGCCCACCGCAAGTGCTCCGTCCATGAATTGGCTGTGTTCCATGCGTTCACGCAGGCGTTGGTTTTCGGCTTGAGTCATTTCGAAGTCAGCGGTGAGTTCCTCGACCCGCTGAGTTAAGGACTGGTTTCGAGTCTCGATGTTGATGGCGTCTTCAGACAAACTGCGCAAGTTTTCTAGAGCTTCTCGAGTTTCCGCCAAATCGGTTTGCGCTTGATTCATTGCTGCAACTGCACTTTCTTTCTCGGTTTGAAGACGGTCCACATCGCTCTGTAAATTCTGCATGCGGGTTTTGAGCTCGGCTTGACTGCCCTGCATACTCTCCAGAACGGTCCGCGCTGGGGGTTGGTCCATGAGATACTGGGTACGAATCCAGCCTTGGGTGCCATTTTGAGTCGTTACCTCGGCAAACTCGTTGTCGTCACTCAGTTGGATTATCTCGAGTTGAGTGCCGCTGGGTAGTCCGCGGTGGACGATTCGGAATTGCCCGCCAGGACCGCTACGGAGCGGGACAAAGTGCTTGTCGCTGATATATTGAATTTCGGCACTAGCGAGGGCGCTACTGAGTATGAGCGCCGCTGCCAATAAAGCCGCTAATCGTTGCAAAGAGGTCATGGGTTGTCTCGCAAAACTCGTAGTATAACCTTGCTGGTGACAGGTCTAAACCTTCCGTTTAGGGTAAGGCTTTGCGGTAGGGTCGAATAGAGACCTCCGCGAATAATCCTGCCAGGGCATAGGGGTCGTTAGCGGCCCATTCTGCGGCGTCGGCGTGGGTTTCGAATTCGGCAATAATTAAGCTCCCTTCTACGGGTACGCTGGGGTCGGGGCTCGCTTCGCTGGGAATGGGTCCCGCGATAATCAAGCGGCCTTGATCGACCAAGGGCTGGATGTGCGCTAGGTGTGCTGGGCGCGTGGCGGCGCGGACCTCGCCATGGTTGGGTTTATCGCTACACAAAATAATAAACAACATATTAATGATCCTGTTCAGCGGGAGCCGATGTCTCTTTTTTGAGATACGGCGTCATAATTATGGCGGTCAGTATGGTTAATACCACGGTGAATCCAATGGCAGAATAAAGCTTGTAGCTGACCCAGGCGTCTTCGCTAAAGGTGTAGGCAACCCATAAGTTTAAGCCACCGACAATGGTGAAGTGGCTGGCCCAGACCAAGTTTAAGGTCGTCCAAGCTCGCTTAGGCAGCTGTAGCTGTGAGCCCAGGGTGCGCTCCATGATAGTTTTTTTGCCGATAAATTGTGAGCCAATAAACAGTATGCCCAAGGCCCAGTTGAAAATTGTGGGCTTCCACTGAATAAAGAGTTCGTTGCGAAGTATTACGGTTGCAGCACCAAATATGAGTATGGCGGCGAGCATCCACAAGCCCCGTTTTTCAAATTTACGCTCCCATAACGCCAGCCCAAAGACTTGTAGGGTGGTCGCTATCATTAGGATCAGGGTGGCACTGTAAATGCCATCCATCGTGTAGGCCCAATCGCCAAGACGTATTGTCTCGCCGTTCATTTGATAGCTAATAAAAAATAGCGCTATGGGTACAAATTCCAACAGTTGTTTCATCGGGCCTCGGAAGTGATCGTGGTACACTATCGCTATGGTAACGCAACAGTCGGCAAAAGACTTGTTGCAAATGGTTTGAGATCACGAAAAGGTGAGATGAGGCTCTCTTGTTGCAGCGTTTAGATTTACACGTGCACAGCACATGCTCGGATGGCGCCTTGTCGGTGCCGGACCTGCTGGAGCGTGCGCTCGCCGCCGATATTCAAACCCTAGCGCTGACTGATCACGACACCATCAAGGGTTTAGAAACTGCCCGAGAATGGCTGTCGAGTAATTCAGAGGCTAGGTTGCAATTGATCTCGGGGAGCGAATTGTCCTGTGTCTGGCAGGGGGTTACGATTCACGTGGTGGGACTGAATTTTGACGTTCAAAACGCGGTGCTAGGAGCCTATTTGCAGGGCTTAGACCACGCCAGATCGGAACGCGCTGAGCTCATTGCCAGTCGTCTAGAGAAGCAAGGTTTTAAGGGCGCTTTGGCTGGCGCTCAGGCGATCGCGGGTGAGGCTCAGCTGGGGCGTCCCCACTTCGCGCGCTGGTTGGTCGAAGCTGGCCATTGTGACTCGATGAATGCCGCTTTTAAACGGTGGTTGGGACGCGGTAAGTTGGGTGACGTCAAAGTGTTTTGGCCGAGTCTAGAAGAGGCGGTTGGCGTGGTTGTGCAGGCGGGCGGCGTTGCTGTGTTGGCGCATCCGCAACATTACGGTATGACGAGAGCCAAACTCAAGCGGCTCGTCTTTGCTTTTGCGCAAGCCGGTGGGCGTGCTCTAGAACTTCCTCTGGGCAAAGACCATGCCGATGTCGCCCTCTATGTCCGGCGTTTGCTAGACGAATGTGAGCTCAGTGTGTCACTGGGCAGTGATTTTCATGCGGACTCCGAGTGGGGGCCGCGTTTGGGGGTAGATGTGGCCCTTGCTCGCAATCTAAACCCCGTTTGGGCTGGCTGGTAAATCAGTGCGGCCGCAGGAGAGTGCACAGTGAGTCAATTTTTTCAGATCCACCCGGACAACCCGCAAGCGCGCTTGATTAAACAGGCGGCCGATATCATTCGTGCAGGCGGAATCGTGGTTTACCCCACGGACTCGGCCTATGCTTTAGGTTGTCATATTGGCGATAAGCGCGCTCTGGATACAATCCGTCGCATTCGTAAACTAGACGATAAGCACAACTTCACTCTCGTGTGCCGTGATTTATCCGAGCTCGCGAACTTCGCGCGCGTCGACAACACCGCTTATCGCTTGCTCAAGGCAGCAACCCCCGGGCCCTACACGTTTATTTTAAAGGCTACGCCTGAGGTGCCTCGACGTCTGCTCCACGCTAAGCGCAAGACCATTGGTTTGCGGGTGCCAGAGAATAATATCGCTCAGGCTTTGTTAGCAGAATTAAACGAGCCAATGATGAGTGTGACTTTGATTATGCCCGGCGACGATGATCCCTTAATCGATCCCTACGAGATTCGAGATTTGCTGGAGCACGATGTCGATCTGGTCATCGATGGCGGCTACTGCGGTTTAGAAATGACGACAGTGATTGATCTGGCCGACGACGAGCCAGTTTTGGTGCGACGAGGCAAAGGGGATATTGCCCCCTTCGGGCTATAGTCGGGTATACTTGCGCCACACTCGAGATGAGTGAAGGAGAATAAGTTGAGTAATCCAACCGCTGGCGCGAAGGGTGCCAGCCCTTTCAATCCAAAGGCCGTCATGGGGCCGCCTTTGCCGCAGCAAGGCGAAATGCCTTTTGCAGTCGTTATGGGGCAGGCCCTGACTGAGTTGCCGAAGGATTTATACATCCCGCCTCAGGCGCTGGAGGTCATACTCGAGGCCTTTGAGGGCCCTCTCGATTTATTGTTGTATTTAATTCGTCGCCAAAATTTAGATATTTTGGATATCGACGTTTCGGATATTACTGAGCAGTACATGCAGTACGTCGAGCTTATGGACGCACTGCAGTTTGAATTGGCAGCAGAGTACTTGTTGATGGCCGCTATGCTGGCGGAAATCAAGTCGCGTATGCTGTTGCCTAGGCAAGTTGCCGATGAAGAAGATGAGGAAGATCCGAGGGCTCAACTCATTCGTCGACTGCAAGAGTACGAGCGTTTCAAGAAGGCCGCAGAGGATATCGATGAGTTACCGCGTGTGGATCGCGATGTCTTTTTAACTAGCGCAGCACCGCCAGAAATCGAGCGAATTCGTCCCGACCCTGAAGTCGGTTTGCAGGAAATTTTGGTCGCCTTTGCAGAGGTTATGGCGCGGGCCAACATGTTCGAAAGTCATCATATTCAGCGCGAGGCGCTATCGACCCGAGAACGAATGTCGCAAGTTCTTGAGCGGCTGTCAGGCGAGAGCTTCATGCCTTTTGTGTCGCTATTTAAAGCCGAAGAGGGACGCATGGGTGTCGTTGTGACTTTTTTGGCGATTATGGAATTAATTAAAGAATCACTGGTTGAAATAGTGCAAACCGAAGCCTTTGGGCCCATTCATGTGAAGGCGCGTACGTCATGAGTGAAATTAACTTAGCCAATATCGTAGAGGCGACTCTGTTTGCCGCAGGAAAGCCTTTGTCTACATCACAGTTGCGGGAAGTGTTCGAAGAACACGAGCGTCCCGATCCGGACGCTGTGAAAGAAGCGATTGAATTGTTGCAAGAGCGTTATCAGTCAACTGGACTTGAGTTAGTTCGGGTCGCGAGTGGATTTCGGTTTCAGGTGCGTCAAAATCTGTCCGACTGGGTGGCGCGTTTGTCCGAAGAGCGCCCACAGCGCTATTCCCGAGCTCTGCTCGAAACGCTCGCGCTCATTACTTACCGCCAGCCTATTACCCGCGGTGAAATCGAAGAAATTCGTGGTGTCGCGGTGAGTAGTAATATTATCAAAACCTTATTGGAGCGCTCGTGGGTGAGAGTCGTAGGGCATAGGGATGTCCCCGGGCGACCCGCGATGTACGCCACCACCCGGCAATTTTTGGATTATTTTAATTTGAAAAGTCTGGATCAGTTGCCGCCCTTGGCCGAGGTCCGTGATTTTGAAACATTGAATGCAGAATTGGGCTTTGCGGACCCCGCTCCTGCAGGTATAGAGAATGAGGATGAATCTGACGCGACGGAGTTGTCGACAAGCGATTCAGCAGAGGTTACGCAAGAGCCTATCTCAGATGACTACGAAAGTGCGTTTGAGCAACACGAAGAGGACTCAGTCGACGACGTCATTTCACGTGAGTTTGACTGAGCACTTAAACATTAAAAATTTTACAATCGACGGGATGTTGAATGAGCAATAAACACAAATCGAAAGGCAAGAAATCGGAACTCGACGTAAAAAAAGAATCTAAGAAAGCGGAGTCGAGTACAAGCCCGAAAGACGAAAAGCTGCAGAAAGTGCTGGCGCGTGCCGGGTTGGGCTCGCGGCGTGAAATGGAAAAATGGATTTCAGATGGCCGCGTCAAATTGGATGGGCGCATCGCTGAACTCGGCGATCGCGTTTGCGACAACGCCGCCATCGAAGTCGATGGCCAAGCGCTGTCGCGCGCCCCTGCGGAAGCCGTTCGCTGCCTGCTTTACCATAAACCTACAGGCGAAGTTTGTACGCGCAAAGACCCAGAGGGACGACGCACCGTATTCGAGCGTTTGCCTAAGGTTAAGGGTGGCCGTTGGATCAGTATTGGTCGATTAGATTACAACACCTCCGGTTTACTGCTGTTTACCACGGACGGCGAGCTCGCTAACGCTTTAATGCATCCATCGGCGGTGATCGAGCGCGAGTATATGGTTCGAGTCATGGGTGAATGGGATACTGACACTCTGCAACGACTGATTCACGGCGTCGAGCTCGATGATGGATTTGCACGCTTTACCGATATCCAAGATGGCGGCGGTGACGGTATTAACCACTGGTTTTATGTGGTGCTTATGGAAGGACGCAACCGGGAGGTGCGTCGTCTATGGGAGTCGCAAGGTTTGACGGTCTCTCGCTTAAAACGGGTCCGCTATGGTGAAGTGTTTATCCCCTCGAAGGTGAAGCAGGGTAAGTGGATGGAGCTTGATCAAAAAGACGTCGATGTGCTGTATGCCATGGCCAGCTTGCCACCTAAATCTGTACCCAATCTGTCGGTTGATGAGCGTAAAAACATGGACCGTCAGCTGAAAAAAGCCACAGCAAAAAAACCGAAAAAGGCCCACTAGGGCCTTACTTCTGCAGGTCAATACTGGCGCCGTGAATGCCCTTTGCCTGCTCGCTGAGCAAGAATACATAGGCGGGCACTAGGCTCGCTGCGCTGGCAATGCTCTCGGGGGATTCACCGGGGAAAGCTGCTCGCCGCATTTTTGTATTCGTCGCACCCGGATTGACGCAATTTACCCGAATGCCATCGGTCTCAAGCTCGGCGGCCAGAATGCCCGAGATGGCTTCTGTGGCAAATTTTGAGGCCGAGTAGGCACCCCAAAATGCTCGCGCTTGTCGCCCAACACCGCTGCTTGTAAAGATAATCGAGGCGCCTTGCGATTCGTTCAATAATGGCAATAGCGCTTTGGTCAGAACGACTGGCGCGAATGCATTGACAGTCATCACTTGTGACCACTCGTTCAGGTTCGCGGTCGCAACCGGTCCGAGCTTACCCAGCAGGCTAGCATTGTGAACCAAGCCATCAAGGCGGCCGAAGGCATCGCCGATCATATGGCTTAATTGGTTGGCCTGCTGTTCATCAAGCGTTCCCAGGTCCATCGGTATGACCACAGGCTCGGCTAAGCCCTCGCTAATAATTTGATCGTACACGGCATTGAGTGCATCTTCCTTGCGGCCCAGCAATAAAACGATTGCTCCTGCGCGGGCCGCACCAAGGGCGAGCTGTTCTCCGATACCGGCGCCGGCACCGGTAATCAAAATGACTTTGTCGCGCAAAGAGACATCAGCGTTCTTAGGGGCTATGTCTGAATATTTCATTGCCAGTCCTTTATGACTTGGTATAAATCTTGGCTGCGGTAGCACACGGCGTCTGCGTGCCAGCCTTCTGCTTCTGAAGGGGTGTTGATGTAGCCCCAGGCGGCAGCAATGGTATGCATGCCAGCGGCTTTCCCAGCTTGCACGTCGCGGGCATGGTCGCCGACAAAAACGACCTCATCAGGCATGAGGTTTAGGTGTCTGCAGTTTAACAGTAAAGGCTCTGCGTCGGGTTTCGGTTTGCTCACGTGATCGGGGCAAACTACCGTGCGGGGCTTGCTTGGCAAGGCCATCTGGTCGAGTAAAGCGTTGGTGTACAGGCTGGGTTTGTTGGTCGAAATTCCCCAGGCGATGCCGGTAGATTCAAATTCTACAAGCAGATCGCCGAGCCCGGGATAAAGCCTAGCGTGCAAGCCAATGATCTCTAGGTAGTGTGTCAACAGTTGTTGTCGAGTCGATTCAAACAACGGTTCGTTGTCGTTAATGCCCAAGGTATTGCGAACCAAGCCTGCAGAGCCATCCGAGATAGCGGTGCGTATCTCGGGCTCAATTAAGGGCGGCTGGCTTAGGCTCTTACGCAGTTGGTTTAGTGCCCATAAAAAGTCAGGTGCGGTATCGACCAAGGTGCCATCTAGGTCAAAAAGAACGGCTTTAATGACTCTTCGGCTCATGGCTTACGCGTTCTGACCATGTAGTTGACCGATACGTCTTGGGATTGCAGGCGGTAGCGCTTGCTCAGAGGGTTGTAGGTTAGTCCAATCATGTCGTCGAGCTCCAGTCCCGCGGCTCGTATCCACTGCGCAAGCTCGGCTGGGCGAATAAACTTTTGATAATCGTGAGTGCCTTTGGGTAGCAAGTTCAAGACGTATTCAGCGCCGATGATCGCAAAGGCGTAGGCCTTTGGGTTGCGGTTAATGGTGCTGAAATACAGCGTGGCACCGGGCTTTGCTAAGCGGGCGCACGCCGCAATAACCGAGGCCGGGTCCGGCACATGCTCGAGCATTTCTAGGCAGCAAACCACATCGTAGACTTCGGGTTCTTCTTCGGCTGCTTGCTCGGCGGTGCTGCGTCTGTAGTTTACGTTGGCGCCTGATTCCAACTTGTGCAGCTCTGCCACCGATAGCGGTGCTTCGCCCATGTCGATGCCCGTTACCTCTCCACCGCGGAAGGCAAGTGACTCGGACAGGATGCCACCACCACAACCTACGTCGATCACTTTGCGTTCGGCGACAGGCGAGTGAGTATCGATGTAATTCGCTCGCAGTGGGTTAATTTGATGCAGCGGTTTGAACTCGCCGTGCTCGTCCCACCAGCGTGATGCTAGCGCCTCGAACTTGCTGATCTCGTCGTAATCGACGTTGTCCTTAGCTGTCATGCGAGCTCCTTCGCTGATGTGGTGGGGTTGGTATTACTAGCGATTTTAGCGCGCCAAGCTTGGGCGCCGCGAATGATCTTGGGTTCGTCAAGCGTTTGTAGTTTACCATCGTTCAAAAGCTGGCGGCCAGCAACCCAGCTGTGCTGTACATGCGCTCCGTGTCCAGCGTAGACCACCTGGGAAATGGGGTTGTATAAAGGTTGCATTGAGGCGTCGTCAAAGCTGATTGCGATGACGTCGGCCCATTTGCCCTGCTGCAGACTGCCGGTTTCATGATCTAGCCCTAAGGCTTTGGCGCCACCTAGGGTTGCCATGTGCAGAGCTTGCTCTGCATTCAAGCTAGCGGGGTTCCCCGTGGTCAGTTTGGCCAGTAGGGCGGCGAGTCGGACTTCGGCAAATAAATTTAAACCGTTGTTTGATGCTGCACCGTCTGTCCCAATTGCGACGTTAATTCCGGCGTCTAACAGATCGCTCACTGGACAGGCGCCGGAGGCGAGTTTCATATTGGAGCTCGGGCAGTGGATCACATGTGACCCTGAATCGGCGATAGCGCGTATGTCGTCTTTGCTGAGCCACACCATATGAACGCACTGCATATGCGGACCTAGCATTCCCAGGCGATTTAATGTTGTGATGGGGCGTTCGCCGTTAATTTCGACGGCATGCAGTACCTCGGGTTTGGTCTCGTGTACGTGCATTTGAATGCCCATTTCGAGCTCATTGGCGAGCGTCGCGATTTTCGCAATGTCGCGTTCTTCGAGCGAGTAGGGCGAGTGAGGGCCAAAAATCACCGATACCAGCTCGCTTGACTTAAATTTATCGCGCACCGCCAGTCCTTTGCTTAGATATTCGTTTGGCTCGCTCGCCCACTGGGTGGGAACGTTGATGATTGGGAAGTTCACTTGGCAGCGCATGCCGGCATCGCAGGCGGCTTGAGCTGTGCTGTCGGGGAAGAAGTACTGGTCGCTAAAGGTGGTGGTGCCGGTTTTGATCATTTCGGCCATGGCGATGTTTACGCCATCTCTCACAAAGTCGGCGTTTACCCAGCGGCCCTCGGTGGGCCATATGTGATCTTGCAGCCAAGGGGTCAAGGCGAGATCGTCAGCGAATCCTCTTAATAACGTCATAGCGGCATGACCGTGACAGTTGATTAGGCCCGGCATGAGTAGGTGATTGCCGAGCTCGATTTGCTGAGCCCCCGGATTTCTGGCGGCTTCTCGTGTAGGAATCAAGGCTTCTATCTTGCCATTTTCATCGATGCATAGTGTGTGATCTTTGAGGAGTCCTGAGTGGGCTTCGCCGGTGTAAACCCAGGCTGCATGTAGCTCAATCGGTCTGGGCATATCGCTTCCTTTCGCTTCGCGGGGTGTTATAAACGCGCAGTATATCGGAATTTTCGGGATCGCAATCTGATCACTCGGTAAAAGCCTAAAAAATTAGCGGTTAAGGGGCTGAGAGCGTATAATCGTAGGATTAAAAAGAAGGGTGCGTTGCCAGAGTATAACTGGTGAGCGCAACCCGCAGACAGGGGTGTTTTAAAGCCTATGGGCGAGTTAGCAAAAGAAATCTTTCCAGTTAATATCGAAGACGAGCTGAAGCAGTCATATCTCGATTACGCCATGAGCGTAATCGTTGGGCGCGCTCTTCCTGATGTGCGCGATGGTCTCAAGCCAGTGCACCGCAGAGTTCTGTTCGCTATGAACGAATTATCGAATGACTGGAACAAAGCCTACAAAAAGTCTGCCCGCGTGGTGGGTGATGTCATCGGTAAATATCATCCGCATGGTGATTCGGCGGTTTATGACACCATCGTACGTATGGCTCAGCCATTCTCGTTGCGCTATATGCTGGTCGATGGGCAGGGCAACTTTGGCTCCGTCGATGGTGACTCGGCCGCAGCGATGCGTTACACCGAGATTCGCATGCGCAAAATTGCGCACGCAATGCTGGCGGATTTGGACAAAGAGACCGTTGATTTTGTTGACAACTACGATGGTACTGAAAGAATTCCCTCGGTATTGCCGACGCGCATTCCCAACCTGTTGATCAATGGTTCTTCAGGTATTGCGGTCGGTATGGCGACCAATATCCCACCGCACAATATGACCGAAGTGGTCAGCGCGTGTATGGCTCTGCTCAACAATCCAGAAATTACCATTGATGAGCTGATGGAGCATATTCCCGGCCCCGATTTCCCAACGGGCGCCATTATCAGTGGTCGCGCTGGGATTTTGCAGGCTTATCGCACGGGAAGAGGTCGCATCTATGTGCGGGCTAAAGCCGAGGTCATCACTGACGAAGCCAAAAATCGCGACACGATCATCATTCATGAAATTCCCTACCAGCTGAACAAAGCTCGATTGATTGAGCGAATTGCAGAGCTGGTTAAAGAGAAGAAAATTGAAGGCATCTCCGAGCTTCGCGATGAGTCGGACAAAGATGGCTTGCGTGTCGTTATCGAGCTCAAGCGCGGTGAGATGGGCGATGTAGTGCTGAATAATTTGTACGCCCAGACTCAGTTGCAGTCAGTGTTCGGCATCAACATGGTCGCCTTAGAAAACGGCCAGCCAAAGGTGATGAACCTTAAAGAAATTATTGACGCATTTTTACGACATCGTCGTGAAGTGGTCACCCGTCGAACCATTTATTTGTTGCGCAAAGCGAGAGAGCGCGGCCATTTGCTGGAAGGTTTGGCCATTGCGTTGGCAAACATCGACCCGATTATCGAGCTGATTAAAAACTCGCCAAGCCCCGCGGATGCGCGTGAGGGCTTGTTAGCTAAGGTGTGGTCACCTGGCGATGTCGTGGCGATGCTGGAGCAAGCTGGTGAAGACGCTTGCCGCCCTGATGGCTTGGAAGATCACTACGGCTTGCACGACGGTATGTACCGTTTGTCTCCTGCCCAGGCGCAGGCGATTTTGGAATTACGTCTGCATCGTTTAACGGGGCTTGAGCACGAGAAGCTGTTGAATGAGTACCAAGAAAAGTTGAAAGAGATTGCCGACTATCTGCATATTTTGGGTGATTCGGATCGTTTAAAGCAGGTGATTCGCGAAGAGCTGGAAGAGGTGGTTGAGGAGTTCGGCGACGAGCGTTTGACCGAGATCGTCGATTCTCAGCACGATTTGTCGGTAGAAGATTTGATTACGCCAGAAGATCGCGTGGTGACAATTTCGCACGGCGGTTACGCGAAGACACAGCCTTTGTCAGACTATCAAGCCCAGCGCCGCGGTGGAATGGGCAAAAGCGCGACCGCAGTTAAAGACGAAGATTTTGTTGAGCATTTGCTGGTGGCATCAACGCACTCAACGATTCTATGTTTCACCAACTTGGGTAAAGTGTACTGGCTGAAGGTCTATCAGATTCCTGTGGCAGGGCGTCAATCTCGTGGTCGTCCCATGGTGAACTTATTGCCACTCGACCCGGGCGAGCGAGTGACCTCGATTTTGCCTGTGGCCGAATACACCGAAGATCACTACATCTTTATGGCCACAGCCAAGGGTATTGTGAAGAAAACAGCATTGACCGATTTTTCCCGTCCCCGTAGCGTCGGTTTGCGCGCTCTAGAATTGGCAGAGGACGACGTGTTGGTTGGAACAGCGATTACGCACGGCGAATCCGATGTCATGTTGATGAGTAGCGCTGGCAAAGCGGTCCGTTTTGCCGAGCAAGATGTACGCCCCATGGGGCGTACAGCGCGCGGTGTGCGCGGTATTCGAATGGGTGATGAAGATGAAATGATCGCACTGATCATCCCTCAAGAAGGTAGCTATGTCCTCACCGCCAGCGCAAACGGCTACGGCAAAAAGACGATGGCAACCGAATTTCCCCGTAAAGGTCGAGGTACCAAAGGTGTCATTGCGATGGTAACAAACGATCGCAACGGCCCATTGGTCGGCGCGGTTCAAGTCGGCGAGGCCGATGAGCTGATGCTGATCTCGAACCAAGGGACGATGGTGCGTACCCGTGTTTCGGAAATCTCGACTCTAGGTCGAAATACCCAGGGTGTGCGGGTGATTCGCCTCAAAGAGGGCGAAGAATTGGTGCGTATCACGCAAATTGACGAATCCGATGAGCTGCCAAGCGAAGCTGAAGCGGCTGAAGGCGATAACGCCGAGTAAACTAGTACAAGGAAAACTCATGTCCAGAGTGTTTAATTTTTGCGCAGGGCCAGCGGCTCTGCCTGAAGCAGTGTTGTCGAAAGCCCAAGCGGATCTGATGGATTGGCAGGGCCGCGGTTTGTCGATTATGGAAATGAGCCATCGTAGCGATGAAATCGTGTCAATCGCAAATGAAGCCGAAGCGTCATTGCGTCGTCTGATGGGTATCAGCGATGACTACGCCGTTCTGTTCCTGCAGGGTGGTGCCAGTCAGCAGTTCGCTGCTGTGCCGCTAAATCTGGCGGCGGGTAACCAAGCGGCCGATTACGTCAACACCGGGCAGTGGAGCAAAAAAGCGATTTCTGAAGCGAAACGGTTTGCCGATGTATCGGTAGTCGCCTCGTCAGAAGACCGCAACTTTAGCTATGTACCTGCAGTGGATTCTTGGGCGCGTCGCGATAACGCCGCCTATGTTCATATTTGTCCCAACGAGACCATCGGTGGTGTGGCCTACAGCGAGCTACCCACTGGCGAAACACCAATCGTCGCGGATATGTCCTCAACCATCTTGTCGCAGCCCATTAATGTGAACGATTACGGCGTCATTTACGCGGGCGCTCAGAAAAATATTGGACCTGCGGGTTTGACCGTTGTGATTGTCCGTAAAGACTTATTAGGAAAGGCTTCTGAACAGTGTCCAACCATGCTGAACTGGCAGGTGGCGGCTGATAACGATTCGATGTACAACACGCCGCCAACCTTCGCTATTTACTTGGCCGGACTCGTATTCGAGTGGCTTGAAGACTTAGGGGGCTTGGGTGCTATGGCAGAAATCAACCAGCGCAAAGCCGGCAAGTTGTATGACTATATCGACGGCTCAGGCTTTTATGCTAACCCCGTTGCCTTACCGAACCGCTCGTTGATGAACGTACCTTTCACGCTTGCTGATGCCGCATTAGATAAAACCTTTTTGGCGGGTGCGGACGCAGCGGGTTTGCTGAACCTTAAAGGTCACCGTTCGGTTGGCGGCATGCGTGCTTCCATTTATAACGCGGTGCCAGAAGCTGGCGTCGATGCTTTAATCGACTATATGCGCGATTTTGCGAGCAATAACGGGTAAGCACCAATGAGTGACACTCAGCCAACACCGGAATTGCTAGTGATTCGTAATCGTATCGACGCCCTTGATAGCGAAATATTGAAGTTAATTAGCGAGCGGGCACAGTGTGCACAGCAAGTGGCAGAAATCAAAGTCGCCGAGGTGTTGGCGCAAGCCAAAGAGACGGGTGAGTCTCCAGAGCCGGTTTTTTACCGACCTGAGCGCGAAGCGCAGGTGCTCGCAAAAATAAAAGAGCGCAATCAGGGCCCGCTGGCTGACGATACAGTCGCCTACATTTTTCGGGAGATTATGTCTGCCTGCTTGGCGCTTGAGCGCCCATTGCAGGTAGCGTATTTGGGGCCCGAGGGGACCTACACTCAGTCGGCGGCGATTAAGCATTTTGGCCATGCGGCGGTTTGCGTTTCGCAGGATACCATTGACCGCGTGTTTGCAGAGGTGGAATCGGGTGCCTGCCACTACGGTGTCGTGCCGGTTGAAAACTCGACTGAAGGCATGGTGAGCCATACGCTCGATAGCTTTATTGATACGCCACTGCAGATCGTAGGCGAAGTAGAAATTCCGATCCATCACCACTTATTGGCTTTAAAAGGCTCGTCGGTGGACAACGTGACTAAAATTATCGCGCATCAGCAGGCGCTGGCTCAGTGTCGCAATTGGCTGAATCATCATTGGCCCCATGTCGAGTGGCAGGCAGTGTCGAGTAATGGCGAGGCAGCTAAACGTGCTGCTAAAGAGCCTGGAGTTGCGGCGATTGCGGGTGATGCTGCTGCAGAGTTCTATGGCTTAGAAAAACTCGCCGAGCGTATTGAAGATAACCCAGAAAACACCACACGCTTTTTGATTATTGGCCGTGATGAAGTCCCTCCCAGTGGTCAAGATAAGACCTCTTTGGTCGTGTCCTCACGCAACAAGCCTGGCGCGTTGCTGGGTTTGCTGGCGCCTTTCCAGCGCGAGGGGATTAGCCTGACGCGTATTGATACGCGCCCATCAAAGACGGAGAAATGGGCCTACGTATTTTTTATCGAGTTCGAGGGCCACTGCCAAGATACCAAAGTCGCGGCGATTCTGAGCGAGCTTGAAGAACAGTCTATTTTGATCAAGGTCTTGGGCTCTTACCCGCGGGCAGTGTTGTAATGAACGTAGGTTTTTTGGGGCTGGGCCTGATCGGAGCCTCACTTGCCAGTGCCCTGCGCGATCGACCTGAAATCCATGCTTTGATTGGCTATGGCCACCGCCCATCCACAGTGGATGCCGCATTATTAATGGGTGTTATTGATCGCGCAGTCGAGCAACCTGAGCACCTGCTGGACTGTTGTGATGTGGTTGTTATCGCAACACCGACCCTGCTCGCGCAAGAGCAAATGGTACAGCTTGTGCGTATTGCCGAGACCATGGAGTCTGCTCCTATACTGACCGATGTGGCCTCAGTAAAAGGGAATTTGTGGCGTGCAGTAGAATCCATGGGGCTGCCCTCTTGGCCCGAATATGTGGTTTTGGGGCACCCAATTGCCGGCTCTGAGCGTTCTGGGGTGCACGCAGCTAAAGCCGACTTATTTGTCGATCATCGTGTTATTTTGACTCCTCATGAGGGTAATTCAGCGGCTGCTGTGCAGCGTGTGGCTACGCTATGGCAATGGGCTGGTGCAGAAGTCATATCGATGCCTGTAGAGTTGCACGACAAGGTTCTCGCAGCAACCAGTCATTTGCCGCACATGCTGGCCTACTCGTTGGTCGATACCTTGGCTCAGAGCGATTTGTCGGTAGATATTTTTCGTTACGCAGCGGGCGGTTTTCGTGACTTTACTCGAATTGCTTCTAGTGACCCGGTGATGTGGCGTGATATCGCCTTAGCGAATAAAGATGAAGTGCTCAGTGCGCTAGATGCGTTCAGCGCAGGACTTGCCGACTTGCGAGCCGCTATTGCGAACTCGGATGGTGAGCAGATGATGACAATTTTTGAGCGGGCGAAAAGCTCGCGAGATACCTTTGTGGTAAAGCAGAACACGAAAAAGGACGAAACAGATGGAGTTTAAATGTTTGCCTGGCGGATCAGTAGTCGGTGAAGCTCGGGTTGCCGGTGACAAGTCGATTTCGCATCGTTCTATTATGTTTGGGTCTATCGCCGAGGGTGTGACCGAAATTTCAGGATTTTTAGAGGGTGAAGATGCGTTAGCTACGGTTGCCGCTTTTCGTTCGATGGGGGTACAAATCGACGGGCCTGTCGACGGGAGAGTCACTGTGTACGGCGTGGGCTTGCACGGATTAAAGTCGCCCAGTACACCCTTGGATATGGGTAACTCGGGCACCAGCATGCGCCTGATATCGGGCATTGTCGCCGGCGCTGGTTTGGAAGCGACGCTTACCGGTGACGTGTCCTTGTGCAAGCGTCCAATGGGCAGGGTCATCGATCCCTTAAGGCTGATGGGTGCGTCTATTAGCAGTGAGGAGGGTGGTCGCCCGCCCTTAAAGATTGCTGCCAATAGACCATTAAAGGGTATTGATTATGTTTTACCCATGGCCAGTGCTCAGGTTAAATCCTGTGTATTGTTGGCGGGACTGTGGGCCGAAGGACAAACATCAACCACGGAACCTGCTCCGACTCGAGATCATACCGAGAGAATGCTCGCGGGCTTTGGTTATCCTTTGGAGCGCGAAGGCGCCAAAGTGACATTGGGTGGAGAAGGGCGTCTGCAAGGCCGTTCTATTGAAGTGCCCGCCGATATATCTTCAGCTGCCTTTTTTATGGTTGCGGCTTCTATTGCGCCGGGTTCTGACCTGCTGCTGTCACATGTTGGTATTAACCCAACGCGCGTGGGCGTGATCAACATATTGCGTTTAATGGGCGCCAACATCGAGTTACAAAATGAGCGCGAGGTCGGAGGCGAACCGGTAGCTGATATTCGCATTCAATACGCTCCCCTGAAAGGTATCGAAATACCCGAGGAACAAGTGCCTTTGGCGATCGATGAATTTCCGGTGCTGTTCATAGCGGCTGCCTGTGCTGAGGGCCGCACCATTCTGCGCGGAGCCGAAGAGTTGCGTGTGAAGGAGAGCGACCGGATTGCGAGTATGGCCGAGGGTCTAACAACGCTGGGTGTCGCGAATGAGGTCTTGGAAGACGGCATCATTATCGATGGCGGTCAGATCGGTGGTGGCACGATACAAACACATCATGACCATCGTATTGCTATGAGCTTCGCCATTGCGGCCCTGCGAGCTAACGACACGATTATTGTGCAGGATTGCGACCCAGTAGCGACTTCTTTCCCGAACTTTGATGCTATTGCCAGAGGATTGGGTTTGCAAATTACGACCTTGGATGCAGACCGTTGATTCCAGTTCTTACCATCGATGGCCCCAGTGGCGCGGGCAAAGGCACAATCGCCCGTTTGATGGCCGAGCGATTGGGGTGGCACTTATTGGATTCAGGTGCACTGTATCGACTGACGGCATTGGCCGGCATTGACCGTTCATTGTCTTTAGATGACGCTCCGGCTATGGCTGCCTGCGCTCGAGCGCTAGATGTTGACTTTAAGATTATCAACCACACGGTCGTGATTGAGCTCGATGGCACTGATGTGACCTCTCGGGTACGCAGCGAGGAAGCAGGTATGGGCGCTTCCAAAGTCGCCGCCTTGCCCTCAGTTCGAGATGCTTTGTTTGAAAGGCAGCGAGCTTTCCAGCAAGCGCCGGGCCTGGTCGCTGATGGCAGAGACATGGGTACCACAATATTTCCCGAGGCCACTGTGAAGATTTTTTTAACTGCAAGCGCCGAGGCTAGAGCGGAGCGCCGCGCAAAACAGTTGCTTGAATTAGGCGAAAATGTTAGTCTGCCGCGCCTTTTGGAGGACATCAAGGCCCGAGATGAGCGCGACAGCGCCCGATCGGCGTCCCCGCTAAAGCCCGCTGACGACGCGATTACGCTCGATAGCACGGCTTTATCGATCGAGGAAGTGCTAGCCATCGTCGCAAAGGCGGTGGCAGACACGAACAGATAGAACGAGCGTATCAGGGCTTTACCAGCGTCGGCCCAGTGCGCTGAACTTAACAACCCGCGTGAGCTGGAGCGCGGCGAGAGTCGAAAGACTCATTACACAACAGGTAGAAACCATGAGCGAAAATTTCGCCGAATTATTTGAAGAAAGTTTGAAAACCGTCGACATGGAACCCGGTTCGATCGTCACTGGTGTTGTTATCGACATCGACAACGAGTGGGTCACTGTTCACGCTGGTCTTAAGTCCGAAGGTGTGATTCCAATGTCACAATTCGTTGACGCCAACGGTGAGTGCACCTTGTCGATCGGTGACGAAGTACAAGTTGCTCTAGAAACTGTAGAAGACGGTTTCGGCGAGACCAAATTATCACGTGAAAAAGCGAAGCGTGCAGAGTCTTGGAAAGATCTTGAATCAGCTCACGCCGGTGATGAAGTGGTTAAAGGTATTATTAACGGTAAGGTCAAAGGTGGCTTTACTGTGGACATCAACTCAATCCGCGCCTTCTTGCCTGGATCCTTAGTTGACGTGCGCCCAATTCGCGAGACTCTGCACCTCGAAGGTAAAGAGCTCGACTTTAAAGTGATCAAGTTAGACCAAAAACGCAATAACGTTGTGGTATCACGTCGTGCGGTGATGGAAGAAGCCAACTCAGTGGAGCGCGAAGCCCTGCTCGAGAACCTACAAGAAGGTATGGCAGTTAAGGGTGTTGTTAAGAACTTGACCGACTACGGTGCCTTCGTTGACTTGGGTGGTGTAGATGGTCTGTTGCACATCACTGATATGGCTTGGAAGCGCATCAAGCATCCATCTGAAATCGTTGAAGTTGGCCAAGAAATCGACGTTCGCGTGTTGAAGTTTGATCGTGATCGCAATCGCGTGAGCTTGGGTCTGAAGCAATTGGGCGAAGATCCATGGGTGGAAATCAAAAACCGTTACCCAGAAAACGCGCGCTGCATGGCAACCGTCACCAACCTGACCGACTACGGCTGCTTTGCTGAGTTGGAAGAAGGTGTTGAAGGTCTAGTTCACGTTAGCGAAATGGATTGGACGAACAAGAACGTGCATCCGTCTAAGATCGTTCAATTGGGCGACCAAGTCGAAGTTATGGTTCTTGATATCGACGAAGAGCGTCGTCGTATTTCTTTGGGTATCAAACAGTGTCAGCAAAACCCTTGGGATGCTTTCGCTGCTCAGTACAACAAAGGCGACAAAATCTCTGGTGGAATCAAGTCGATCACCGATTTCGGTATCTTCATTGGCTTGGAAGGCAACATCGACGGTTTGGTACACTTGTCTGATATCAGCTGGAACGAAACCGGAGAAGAAGCGGTTCGTAATTTCAAGAAAGGTGACGAAATCGAAACTGTTATCCTGTCGATTGATCCCGAGCGCGAGCGTATCTCGTTGGGTATCAAGCAACTTGAAAATGACCCCTTCTCGAACTACGTTGCCGAGAATGACCGCGGCGCCATCGTAACGGGTACGGTAACTGAAGTTGACGCCAAAGCCGTTATTGTTAGCTTGGCAGACGAAGTTGAAGGCGTGTTGAAAGTTGCAGACATCAGCCGTGAGCGTATCGAAGATGCGCGCAGTGCCTTCAAAGAAGGTGATGCCGTTGAAGCGAAAATCATTGCTGTTGATCGTAAGAACCGCACCATCGGCTTGTCGATCAAAGCGAAAGATTACGAAGACGAGCAAGAAGCGGTTAAGTCGCTACGTGAGCAGGATGCAGCGAGCTCTTCACCAGGCACCATTGGTGATCTGATTAAAGCGCAAATGCAAGATCAGTAAGAAAGTCCCCGAAAAAGGCCCCAATAGGGGCCTTTTTTTTGTTTTAAATTAGGGACTTGTGCTATCGTAAGCACGTTACTTGGCCCATGAAAGACAAAACGGAATGACCAAAAGCGAACTCATCGAAGCCATTGCGGCAAAACAGACCCAACTTTCATTGAAAGACGTTGAACTTGCCGTGAAAAGCGTCCTTGAGCAAATGTCAGATGCATTGTCCTCCGGCGACCGTATTGAGATTCGTGGGTTTGGCAGCTTCTCGTTACATTATCGCGAGCCGCGATTAGGTCGAAACCCAAAAACGGGGGACTCGGTCGATTTAAACGGCAAATACGTGCCCCATTTCAAACCCGGCAAAGAACTCCGCGAACGGGTTAATAAAGGGCTGAGCCTGTCTTGATGGTGATGAGCACCACATGAAGATCCTCCGGCGTTTGCTTGGGTTTTGTTTTATTGCCGTCGCCGCTGCGGTGTCTGCAGTATTCATCGAAGTTAACCCTGCTGATACTCAGATTAGCGGTTTGGGTCTAAAGTTTTTAGTTCTACCCCTCGGAGCGTGGTTGATCATTTTCCTTTTAACGGGTGTGCTTTTAGGGTGGCTATTGTCGCTCCCTGCCGTGGCTCGTATTTCATGGCGCGCTCAGCGCTCGGAACGAGCGCTTAAAAGGCAGGCTGACGAGAGCGCTATAAAGTGAGTTCAGCGCCCTTATTTATTCTCATTTTAGTGGCTATTGCCATTGGTTGGTTTCTGGGCAGGGGCTCAGGACGTGCTCGGATCATGGCACCGCGATCAAGCGATTATTACAAGGGGCTAAATTATCTGTTGGACGGTCGCCCCGATGGTGCGCTCGATGAATTTATCGATTCTTTAGAAGTCAGCCCACAAACCTTCGAAACTCATATTTCCCTAGGTAACTTATTACGTAAAAAAGGTGAGGTGCAGCGGGCAATTCGAGTGCATGAAAACGTGCTTGCCCACGTAGACTTACCCGCAAGCTTCCAACACGAGGCACATTTAGAGCTGGCACGCGATTACATCGCCGCTGGGTTATTGGATCGTGCTGAGCAGTTGTTGCTCGATTTAATTGGAGAATCGGACGCTAAGGCTTTGGGGGCAAGACGCTACTTGATCGAAATCTATCAGATGGAGCGCGACTGGGATAAGGCCATTGCGATGGCGAGTTCCTTACTGGCAAAGCGCTCATTTTTTGGCGGGCGCAAAAGCGATGTGGCTGGTCCCGGCGAGCAGTCGGTGAATGTGCTTTTGCCCCATTTCTATTGCGAATTAGCTGAGGACCGTTTGCAACGCAATGACCTCAAAGGTGCACAAGAGGCGCTCGCGGCTGCTTCCAGAGAAGATCCAGCAAACGTAAGAGTCACCCTAATGAGTGCGCAAATCGCTGTAGACCAACAAAAATTTGATCAAGCGATCGAGCTGTTGGCGAGTGTCGAACAACAAGACGCTGAGTTTTTACCCGAGGTGGTTCCTTTACTCGGCACCTGCTACGAGGCTTTGGGCCAATCCGAGCGCTTTGGAGATTTCTTGCGTCAAAGCCTTGAGAAGTACCCAACGCCGGGATTGATGATTGCTTTGGCGGATCATATCAAAGATAACGAGGGCGCCGAAGCTGCGGCGATTTTCTTGACCGATGCCATGCGCGATGCAGCCTCTTTGCGAGGTTTGTACCGCTTGATGCTGTGGCAATTGGGGGAGAGTCGTTCGCAGTTGGCGTCCAAGCTTGAATTGGCCATGACTTTAATGCGCCAACTCACCGAGACGAGCCCTGCCTATCGCTGTCAGCATTGTGGCTTTAGAGGTCAGCATCTGCATTGGTTTTGTCCGGGCTGTAAATTCTGGGGTTCGATAAAGCCCATCGGATTAAAGAAGACGATTAATACATGAGTATTTCTAACATTAAGCCGGTTATCGTGGCTCTTGATTTTTCTTCGCAGGATGCCTGCTTAGCTTTGGTTGATCAGCTTGACCCCGCGCTGTGTCGTTTAAAGGTCGGCAAAGAGATGTTCACTCACTACGGACCGTCGTGGGTAGAGACGCTGCAAGCCAGGGGTTTTGAGTTGTTCTTAGACCTTAAGTTTCACGATATCCCGAATACGGTGGCGGCTGCGCTTCGAGTTGCTGCAGATTTAGGTGTGTGGATGGTAAATGTGCACGCCAGTGGTGGGCGTAAGATGCTGACCGCTTCAGCTGACGCTTTGGCGGCCTATCAAAAGCGCCCCCTCTTGACCGCGGTGACGGTCTTGACGAGTTTATCTGATGAGGAGCTCGTAGAGGTGGGTATTGCCGGCAGCGCGCAAGAACAGGTTCAGCGACTAGCTGCACTGTCTGTTGATTGTGGGGTCGATGGTGTTGTGTGCTCTGCCTTAGAGGCCCCTTTAGTGAAGAGTGTTTGCGGAGGTTCCTTTTTGACCGTTACGCCGGGTATTCGTCCGCTCGGCGCAGATCTCGGCGATCAGACTCGCGTTATGACGCCCGAGCAAGCCGTTGTAAACGGCGTGGATTACATGGTGATTGGTCGACCTATCACTCAATCCGCTGACCCCATTGCAACGCTGAACAGCATTCACAAAAGTCTGGGTCTCTAGGCATCGATTTCGTTTATTGTTCATCTTAGTGCGCCAGTTGCTTGGCAAGCGGGCGATGATTTTTTATGTTTTATGTGCGCAATGAAGCGCACTACAACAGGAGAATTATGATGAACAGGATGTTATCACTCAATCTAAGCCGCGCCTTTATGGCCTTACTTACAGTTGCTGCCATAAGTTTGACGGCGCTACCCTCGTTTGCTCAGGATTTCGAGCCGCAAGTAGCGGAAGTCACCCAGGTGGATTTGAACTCTGCCGATGCGGAGACCTTGGCGACTGTGATGAAAGGTGTGGGTATCTCGAAAGCGCGTGCGATTGTCTCGTATCGGACGCAGTATGGACCCTTTGCTAGCCTGGATGAATTGACTGAGGTGAAGGGTATTGGGGTGTCTATTTTAGAGCGTAATCGAGACCGCCTAGTACTTCGCTAGGTCTCCGGCGCGGTCTTTGGATCGCGCCACTTTACTTTGACTTTGTTGGCCAATTCCCTATGCTGTGCGCTTATCTTTAGTGGTAGTAGAACAGGGGGTACGGTGGCGAATTACGATGTATTTAATGGCGATGCCGATGGAATTTGTGCGCTAGCTCAATGGCGTTTAGCGCATCCCGCCGAGAGTTACCTAGTGACTGGGGTTAAACGCGATATCGCTTTGGTGTCACAGGTGCCGACTGATGCACAGCATGAGGTGACAGCTCTCGATATTTCGTTTGATAAAAACCGTGATGACGTGGAGCGGTTGCTTGCGGCTGGTTCGCATGTGTTTTACTGCGACCATCATTATGCGGGTGATATTCCAGAGCACGAAAACTTAACAACGGTGATTAATCCGGCACCTGAGGTTTGCACTGCATTGCTGATTAATGGCGTCCTGAAGGGGGCCTACGCCGATTGGGCTGTAGTAGGTGCGTTCGGTGATAATCTTCACAAAAGCGCCAAAGCTCTGGGCAAGACGCTGACCCTGAGTCGTGATGCTTTAGACCTGTACGAGCGTTTGGGGCTGTATCTTAACTACAATGGCTACGGGCCAAGCCTAGAGGATTTGTACTATCACCCGGCAGAGTTGTATCGAGCGGTTGTACAGTGTGACTCCCCAATGGCGTTCGTTAATGAACAGACATCAGTGTTCGATACACTAGCCGAGGGTTATGAGTCGGATATGTCCCAAGCGGCCGCACTCGTGCCTGAAATTGCTACCGAGGATTATGCTATTTATCGCTTGCCCAACGCGGCGTGGGCTCGCCGAGTTAGTGGGGTGTTTAGCAATAGCTTAGTCGAAGATAACCCCGATCGAGCGCATGCGATATTGACGGACTTAGGCGACGACCATTCCTTAGTCAGTGTGCGCGCGCCGCTTAACCGGCGCGAAGGTGCGGATACTTTAGTCCGTCAGTTTCCAACAGGCGGTGGTCGGGCGGCAGCGGCAGGCATCAATCGTCTGGCTGAAGCGGATGTGCCTCGATTCATTGAGGCGCTTGCCAAAAACTACAGGCGTTAAAACTCGTATGAATACATCAGCGCAACTTCTAGGAATTGCCCGTCGAGCCCGGCCCAAAGCTTTGATGGAGCCGCTGCGCCACGGCGTGCTCAGTAGTGAGCACGGTTTGTCTGGAGATTGCCGTGGAAAGCCGGGAAAGCGTCAAGTAACGGTCTTGAATAAGGTACAGTGGCAGCAAGCTTGCGCAGCGATAGGGCGAGATCTTGAGTGGACCACGCGTCGCGCCAACCTCTTAGTCGATAGCATTACTTTCGGACCACAAGATGTGGGCAGGGTGCTGGCGGTTGGGAAGGCTCGCCTGCAAGTATCGTATGAATGCGACCCTTGTCACCGCATGGATGCAGTAGCCGAGGGCTTGCGAACAGCACTCGAGTCAGACTGGCGCGGGGGCATCTGCTGCCGGGTCGAACAGGGCGCCATCATTCGTGTGGGCGACCCTGTATATTGGCTCGATAGATCGGGATAGTTCGTCACTTTCGAGCGTCGGGCTTGAGTAAACTAAAAATGCCACGTACCTCGCCCAGCTCATAGCCTTGTGCGCGATCCTCGGGGTAAAAGGCTGTTAATGCGTCTAAGGTGTCGTCATCCAAATGTTTGCCATGGCAAGTTAGGCAGAGTCCCTCGGTTAACTGTGCCTTGGCGTAACGAAATCCTTCGGCGGTTTGTTCGGAGGACTCTAAGTTCTGTGTCTCACCCGCAAGAATGGCAGCTTTGAATGCATCGATCTGAGTTTGCTCCCACGTATCGGGATGAGCTGTGGGGTTACGGTTTTTATCGCTGGCGCGTCGAATAACCCAGCCGCTTTCTAAGCTTAGGCTCTGGGCGATAGCCGGCGCTACTTCAGCGCATACGCTAATGGCATGCGCCGGGCCTCCAGATTGCAGTGCTTGCTTGAGCTGAGGCTTTAATTGGCCCGCAAAGCGAGCCACTAACTGCCTCGCCTCCTGTGTTGGTTCTGTCTCTGCTTTTCCCTGCTCAGCGGATACCTGCAGGGGGGAGAGGCTAAAAACGGAAATCGCAAATGCCGCGTGCGCGAGCGTTAACCTTGGCATAAATAGACCCTTGTGAGCGTGTTTGTGTCATCATAACGTGAGCATGGTAAGAGATCTCTGACGCAGGTCAACCGACTCGTTGACATATAGCGATGCAAAGAGCTTGAAAATCCGAACAATAAATACAAGAAGGTAAGTCGATGTCTGTTTCTTTAAGTGATTCTTTAGTTCTCCCTTGCGGTGTAACCTTGCCCAATAGGATTTGTAAGGCGGCGATGACAGAGGGTTTAGCTGCGCCTGATGGTTGTGCGACGCAAGCGCTCGAAAATCTATACGGCATATGGTCTGACGGTGGCGCTGGGCTGCTGTTGTCCGGCAATGTCATTATCGATCGCGATCATCTGGAGCGTCCTGGCAATGTCATTGTCGATCGTCAAATGTCCGATGAAAAGCGCGAAGCTTTGGCGTCATGGGCAAAGGCGGCCACCCGAAATGGCAATCAGTTTTGGGCGCAGATCAGTCATGCGGGTCGTCAAACACAGAAGGTTGTGAATGCTCATCCTAAAGCACCGTCGGCGGTAAAACTGGGCTTGCCCGGGGGCCAATTTGGTGAGCCCGATGCCTTAACAGAAGCCGAAATTAACGAAATCGTAAATGGTTTTGCACACTGCGCGGCGACACTTAAAGACGCGGGCTTTACCGGGGTACAACTTCACGCCGCACACGGCTACCTGCTATCACAATTTTTAAGCCCTAGAAGTAATCAGCGCGATGACCAATACGGTGGCTCGCTCGAGAATCGGGCTCGATTACTGCTTGAGATCTATCATGCAGTACGCGCGATTGTGGGTGCCGACTTCCCTGTTGCAGTTAAGTTAAACAGTGCGGATTTTCAAAAAGGAGGCTTCGATTTTAACGAGAGCCTGCAAGTCGCTACCTGGTTGCAAGAGGCGGGAATTGATTTGATTGAGGTGTCGGGTGGTACCTATGAACAGCCCAAACTGCTGGATTTAGAAGGTGTCGAACCGGTCGAGGAGCAAGCGGTAGCAGCCTCTACCTTGGCTCGAGAAGCTTATTTTGTGGATTTTACCAAAGCGATGCGCGAGACACTAAGTGTGCCTCTGATGGTGACCGGTGGTCTGCGTCGACGCGATGCTATGGAAGAAGCACTGAATGAAGGTGGCGCTGATGTGATTGGTATTGGTCGGCCAATGTGTGTGATGACTGACGCGCCTAAACGCCTGCTGGCCGGCGAGCCAGAATTGCCGCGCTATGAAAAGCAGCTGTCATTGTTGCCGTCTTGGCTCGGCTTTTTGAATCACCTGAAACTGTTTCGAACCATCGGTGCTTTCGCAACCCAGTATTGGTATTACGAGCAGATTGCTTTAATTGGTGAACAAGGACAGGCGGCGAATGACTTGTCGGTGATGAAGGCGACCAAGACGCAGACCGCACGCGCGAAAACTTGGTTGGCAGCCAGACCTAACTGAGCACGGATTTTCGTTGGGTGGGTCGGCGTTTTATTAGCCCTGTTTTCGATTACTTCGCGAAGAACTCAGTAAGCACGGTGTCCATGACATCGTGTTCTATCATATGACCCTGTTTCGGTAGAATCTTCCAGTGATCTGCTTGCAAGAGCCCCGCGATGTTTTGTAGCTCTGCTGGCTCACAAATAGGGTCATCTGCGCCGGCGATCAAGGCTAGATAGTGCGGCTTGGAAATCAAACCGTGGGTGAGGGCAGCGTCTAAACGCTTAAGGCGAGGTGGGCGGGAGCTAAAACCTTGGGTGCGTAAGTGTGTTCTCCCGAGCAAGGGTGAGAGGAGCAGCACTTTTGTCGCTGCCATCAAGGGCTGATCAATAAGTGCATGCAATAGCACGTAGCAGCCATAGGAGTTGGCGATTAGATGGGTATTGTCGCAAGCATTATCGTGAAGCAGTTGCTGAACGGCTGCGATTTGGTCGCCGAAACTGTGAGAGAGAGTCACATCATTAAAGGCGACACCGCCGAACTCAGTGGCACGAGACTGTAGATGGCGACCGAGGCCTTGGTCAAGCTCGCCGCCGCGTCCGCTTAGGTATAAAATTTTCATATCGATATCAATAAAAAACCCCGGAGCCGATAGTCGACGCCGGGGTTAGGATCTTTAGGTGCGCTTAAAACGAAACGGTGACATCAACGCCCCAAAGTTCTGGGTCGCCGTATTGCATGGTCGTGAGTAAGCCCCATTCAATACCATTCATGCGATATTCTTCGTCAGTCAGGTTCTTGCTCCAGACGCCAATACGGACGTCTTGCGAACCGATCTCACCTTCCCAGTTCAGGCGGGCATTCAACAATCCGTAAGAATCGATGTTGGTATTTACCGTATTGTAGGGATCGGGGAAGATCGAAAAGTCGTCCGTGTATGCGTAGTCCAGACGCGCGGTTAACGTACCGCCAGCGAGCTGCATACCATGCTGCAAGAAAGCGTTGTAGGTGAGTTCGGGCGTATAGGGGAAGCTGTTGACGTTTTTCGCGTCAAACAGTTCACCTGGCGCGACACCTGCAGGGCAGGGATTGGCAAAGTTAGCGTCCAAACGACACTCGTCGATGTACTCGTCATATTCAGCGTCGAGAATGCCCACGTTCACACCAAAGGTGGTGGTCTCGGCTAGGGCATAAGCAAACTCGATTTCTGCGCCAGTGATAGTCGCAGCGCCTGCATTGGAAAAGACACTTGCCGCTTCTTGCTGGTTAAAGCGCGAGATCTGCATGTCTTCGACGTCGTTCATGAACACGGCACCGTTTAGGGTCAGATTGCCTGACGCGCTGCGATACTTGAATCCCGCTTCGTAAGATGTAACGGTTTCCTCGTTCAGAGGTGTCGATAGTTCTACTGGGTTGTTTGATTCAGCGTTGAATACGCCGGCTTTCCAACCTCGCGCAATACGACCGTACACGTTTAGCTCGTCTGATACCGCGTAGTTGAGGGCTATTGAAGGTGAGAAGTTATCGTAGCTCTCTTTGGCCGGCTTAAAGTTGTCTAGGACAGTTAGTCCGAAAGCAGGAATACCGAACGAGCGATAGACCTCTTTGTCTTCTTCCGAGTAGCGAGCACCCAATGTCACGGTCAAATCTGACATGGATTCTGGGGTGTAATCGACTTGGGTAAATACCGCCCAGCTGGTGTTATCCAGACCGTACTCGGTATCGAGCAAAGGCGACCCGTAAAGCGGTAAATCCAAAGGGTTGATCGTGCGGCCATCTTCGGTGAAATAATAAATACCCGCCACGTAATTTAAATTATCGCTGCTGCGCAGAAATTGTAGCTCTTGGCTGAAGCTGTCGTATTCGACATCGCGCGAGGTTTGTAGCAAGTGAAAAGGCGTTGCGTCCCAATCAAGCGTATCGCGAGTCTCGATTGAGCGGCTACCGGTGATTGATTTGATGGTGAAATCGTCCGTGGTGTAGGTCAGCGTCAGTGCGTGCCCTGAAACTTCTACATCATCATCTCCGGCGCCATCAAGGCTGCCCTCATCGAAGCGATTGGGGCTGTCCCAGCCAATAATACCGTCCGTTAATCCAGGTACGGGAACGATGCGCGTCATTTGGAAGAAACGCGGGTTCTGATCAGTTTCAAAGCTGTCGTAACTATAGTAAGCATTTAAGCTGTCGCTTAGATCTGCATCGATAGCGAAGCGGAACGATTGTTTGTCGATGTTGCCAAAGTCAGCCGTGCTGGGTGGGTTGGCTCCGGTAATCTCATCACTGAAGTCGATATTTTTGACTACGCCGTCGCGCTTTTCTTGCGCGTAGCCAAAGGAGGTACGGATGCTGTCCGAAATTGGGATGTCCGCGCGAATACGTACAGCGCGTCTCGATAATTCGCCCGAGCCGACTTTGATGTCACCGCTGAGCTCTTCGGAGGGGCGGCGAGATACGAAGTTTATGGCGCCACCTAAGGTGTTTTTGCCGTACAGAGTGCCCTGGGGGCCACGCAGTACTTCGACGCGTTCTAAATCCATGACGTCAAAAATACCACCAGTATTTTTACCGACGTACACGCCATCGACGTATAAACCTACCGTTGCTTCTAAAGTTAGTGCTGGGTTGATGGTGACCGACCCGCGGATATTCACGGTTAAACCGTTTGAGTTTCCGGGTGTATCTGCAATTTGTAAGTTGGGTGTTAGCGCGCCAATATCTTGCGCATTGGCAATACCGAGTGTTTCGATGGTATCGCGCGTAATGGCAGTGATACTGACAGGGACATCAGCGAGAGATTGCTCGCGTTTCTGTGCTGTGACAATCACTTCTTCAAGTTGTGCAAAGCTTGGAAGCACGATGGTGCCTGCCAGCAACGCGATAGAGGTTGAAATCAAGCTCTTCTTCATGGTCGTATCCTTATATTTGCCCGCGGTGGTTATTGTGTACACTAGTCTTCATTGCTAGCCCTAGATTGTCTACCCTCAGAGAGACTAAATCCAGCCGGATATCGTCTGTTCTGTCGGTAAGAGTTGGCAAATTATAGTTATTTTTTGTGAGTGCTGGTGACTCATCCATACAGGTGGAATTCATGGGTAAAAAAGCGGCGGTAATTGGTGCGACAGGCGCTACGGGGCAACATCTTGTCATCGAGCTCGGTGACTGTGGTTATTACGACAAAGTACAAACCTTTGGGCGAAGATTAGTCGGATACCCAAGTTCGTTAGTGGAAGAACATCTCATCGACTTCGATCGGCCTGAGACATGGTCGAGCCTAATTCAGGCTGATGATATTTTTTTATGTTTGGGTACTACGCTAAAAACAGCGGGCTCCAAAGCGGCGCAATACAAAGTGGATTTTGACTACCAATATGCGTTTGCTCGTTGCGCACGGGAGGCGGGAGCGACGCGTATTTTTGTCATTTCGTCCCCTGGCGCCTCGCCCAAGGCCAAGGGGTTTTATTTACGCATGAAAGGTGAGCTTGATGAGGCCGTGAAAAAATTAGGCTTTGAAACCACCGTACTGATTAAACCTTCGTTAATCAGAGCTCGCAGAGAGGACCAACGAGTGGGTGAGATTTTGGGCGATCTTTTTCTGACACCACTGTGCAAGCTGCCGGGCTTACGCCGCTATCGCCCCATCAATGCCCAGGAGCTTGCGCGCGCCATTACAATTATTGCTACCCAAATCGAGTCGCCTGCGGCAGAGTACGTGTTGGATGACATTCAATCGGTTCTGCCAGAAGGAGACCCACCTCTTGAAAGGAACGCATGATTATTTAGATGACCCTCGTAACGCCGATATTCTAATCAACATTAACGGGGAGCTTTTCCCGCGGCAGCAAGCAGTGGTCTCCGTCTTTGATTCAGGATTTATTCTGGGTGACGGTGTTTGGGAAGGTTTGCGCGTACACAAAGGTAAGATCGCTTTCCTGAGCGAGCATTTAGATCGATTGTACGAGGGCGCTAAAGCGCTAGATATGGATGTTGGGGTGAGCCGAGAACAGCTCACTCAGAGGCTATACGATACCTTAAATGCCAATAGTATGCAGGAAGGCGTGCATATCCGCCTGATGGTGACACGCGGCATTAAAGCAACTCCATATCAAGACCCAAGGGTCACGATTTCGTCGGCGACCATTGTTATTATCCCCGAGTATAAGGAGGCTTTGCCCGAAACATCGGAGCGCGGCATCCGTTTATTCACCGTGCATGTGCGGCGCGGCTACCCCGATGTGCAAGATCAAAAGCTCAATTCACACTCTAAGATCAACTGTATTACCGCTTGCATCCAGGCCGCTAAAGCCGGTGCAGATGAGGCCTTGATGCTCGATCCACATGGTTTCGTTGCGACCTGCAATTCGACCCACTTTTTCATTGTACGAAAGGGCGAAGTGTGGACGTCCACCGGTGATTTTTGCCTCGGCGGAATCACACGTGGCAATGTGATCCGCTTATGTCGCGAATTAGATATTCCGGTCTATCAAAAAAACTTTAGTCTGACCGATGTCTACGGCGCCGATGAGGCCTTTGTAACGGGCACCTTTGCCGGCTTGTGTCCCGTCCGGGAAGTCGATGGTCGCACTATTGGCTCTGGCGAACGCGGTGCCATGGTGCAGCGTCTGCAAGTGGCTTACCTAGAGATGATCGAGCGGGAATCTATAGCATGACGCTACGTCTCGCCGTTTGGTCGGGGCCCAGAAATATCTCGACCGCGATGATGCGCGCTTGGGAGAACCGCGACGATTGCGAGGTTTTAGACGAACCCTTCTATGCATACTACCTCAAACAAACGGGATTAGATCACCCTGCTGCAGACGAGGTTATGGCTTCACAAAGCACCGATTGGCGCAAGGTTGTTGCTCTCTGTCAAAGCGAGCCTCCGAATAATGCGACAATTTTTTATCAAAAGCAGATGAGTTTCCATATGCTCGAAGAAGTCGATCGGGGGTGGATGTCGAAGCTAACACACTGCTTTCTTATCCGAGATCCTGAGTCGGTGGTGGCCTCTTACGCGCAAGTGCGCGAAACGCCAACGCTTGGGGATATTGGCTTTGTGCAGCAAGCCGAGCTGTACCATTATGTGTGCCAGCATTTGGATCCGAATCCGGTGGTCATCGATAGTGCTGAGTTTTTGGCCAACCCTGAGGCTATGCTGCGCGCGTGGTGCCTGGCTCTGGGTATTGAATTCTCTGAGCGTATGCTTAAATGGCCTGCAGGTCGGCGAGACAGCGACGGTGTGTGGGCCCCACATTGGTACGAATCCGTTTGGGCCTCTACGGGGTTTGCCGGGCCCCGAGTGACGAAGCCTGCATTGAACCACGAGTTGCGAGTGCTCGCTGATCAAGCGCGCCCTTATTACCAAGACTTGTATGACCGTCGCTTGCGAGTATCATGATCGAATCCTAAATAACGATAAAAACAAGGTGTGTTATGTCTAGAACGATGATGATTACGGGTGCAGCCCGTGGAATCGGCTTGACAACGGCGCGATACTTCGCTGAAAAAGGATGGCGTGTCGGGCTCTACGATTGCGATTCTGAAGCGATCACAGAAGTACTGCAGCAACCCGAATTTGGCCGCTGTTTTGGGGGTGTCTGTGACGTCACCGATGACGAGTCTGTCGCTTACGCATTACAGCATTTTGCCGAACAAACCCACGATATCATGGATGTTCTGGTCAACAACGCCGGTGTATTGTCTGCGGGTTACTTTGAAGAGCTAGAGCTCAAAGAGCAGAATAAAATGATCGAGGTAAATGTCTTGGGTGTTATGCGCGTGGCCCATGCTGCTTTTCCTTTGTTGAGGGAAACGCCCGGATCAACCCTCGTCAATTTATGCTCGGTCTCGAGCATTCACGGCGTGCCAACGCTGGCAATTTATTCTGCCAGTAAGTTTTTTGTGAATGGATTTACGGAGGCTCTAGCCTTGGAATGGGAGCGTCACGGCATTCATGTCGCATGCGTCAAACCCCCGATTATTAATACGCAGATGGGTGCGGCCGCGGGTGCTTTTCTGTCTGAAACACCGGCACCTACGCTCGAACCCATTGTCGTGGCAGAGGCTATTGATCGCGCTATTCACAAAGGCGGCACCGGCCACATTATTGGCACGGGGTCTAAAATATGGGGCTTGCTGGATCGATGGTTACCCGAGGCCGGTCGAGAATGGGTCGCCAGAAAAGTATTGGGGTTTTAGTTTGGATTCTTCGTCCAGGGCGAAAAACAGTATTGTCAACGTTATGAGTAATCGTTCGTATTGGCCTCTAGGTGTTTACTTGTTGTGGTGCTGCCGCTCTGCGCGACGCGCCCACAAAATATACAGCACCGCATTCAGTACCATGGGTATCGCATAGACGGCCGCAGGCACGGACAGAGATGCATCTCCAATTAGGCTCGCGGCCACAAAAAATGCGGTAACGACGTTTTGGACTCCGACTTCGATTGTCAGCGTACCGGTTTGCGCGCGATTCAAGGACAAGGCCTTGGCGATAACGTGGCCACACAGCATGCTGACAATATTTAAGAAAAACAGTGCGGGTACGAGTGTCGTGAGGTGCCCAGCAACGGTGTTGGGTGCGTTCAATAGGGTCGGTAACACAATCAGGCCCAAAACCAGTAGCGAGAGTTTTCTTACCCAAGGCTCAAGTTGCGCGACTTGTTTTGGGAATCTGGCATATAAGATCATCCCGACAATTACCGGTATTACTGTCATAGTCGCCAGTGTTTTAATGGTCTGGCCGACAGGTAGCGATAACTCAGCTTCTGTCCCCATAAAGTGACGTAGGGCAAGGTTTACAATAATTGGCAGTGTGACGATGGTGATACAGCTACTTGCTGCGGTTAGGGTCACGGATAGAGCTGTATCGGCTTTGGCCAAATACGAGAATAAGTTAGAGGTAGCGCCACCTGCGC
>NZ_CBFHWH010000014.1:0-40536 GCF_965659035.1 Aequoribacter sp.
TTGAACCGAAAATATGGCGGCATTCGCTTCGAGCAGATCCTTGCGCTCCATGCCCGGGCCGCGAGGGCGGGCGCCGACAAGTAAGGCATAATCAGTGTCTTTGAAGCCGGCGTTCGGGTCGTCGGTGCACTCGACGCCCGCGAGTAGAGGAAAGGCACAGTCTTCTAATTCCATACGCACACCCTCCAGCGCTTCAAGTGCTGGTGTGATGTCCAGAAGCTTTAAAATCACGGGCTGGTCGTCGCCCAACATGGCGCCAGAAGCGATTCTAAAGAGCAGAGCGTAACCGATTTGACCGGCGGCTCCCGTTACCGTAACGCGTACAGGTTGTTTCATGCTGATTTCCTTTACAAGGTGAATGGAGTTAACGGCCGTTATTGTCTTGTTTTGGGGGCGAAATTACAAGGCGCAACATCCTTTTGGCTAGACCTTGGATGGACCAAATGCGTAAAATAGCGCCCGCGTCTGAATAAGGAGTCGTGCAGCCCATGTCTGCCAAGCCAAAAACTCAGTATGACTTTAATAAGTTGCAAAAACGTTTGCGGCGTCTAGCGGGAGAAGCCATCGTCGATTACAACATGATTGAAGACGGCGATCGGGTTATGGTCTGTCTGTCTGGTGGCAAAGACTCTTACACGATGCTCGAGTTATTGATGAGCCTGCAGAAAAGCGCTCCGATATCATTTGAGTTAGTGGCGGTAAACTTAGACCAAAAACAGCCAGGCTTTCCTGAACATATCCTGCCGCAGTACCTCGATGCCTTGGGCATTGAATATTACATCCTTGAGCGCGACACCTACAGTGTGGTGAAGCGGGTGATTCCCGAGGGCAAGACCACCTGTGGGCTTTGCTCACGATTGCGGCGTGGTACCCTGTACGGTTTTGCCGAGGAGATCGGGGCGCAAAAGATTGCGCTTGGGCACCATCGAGATGACATCGTTGAAACCCTGTTTTTGAATATGTTTTTTCAAGGTAGTTTAAAAGCCATGCCGCCGAAACTTCTGAGTGATGACGGTAAAAACGTTATTATTCGGCCATTGGCGTACTGCAAAGAATCCGATATTGAACGCTTCGCACAAGCCCGAGCCTTTCCGATTATTCCTTGCAATTTATGCGGTTCCCAAGATCACCTGCAGCGGGTTCAAGTGAAGGAAATGCTGGCTCAATGGGAACGCGACTACCCGGGCCGCGTCGAAACCATTTTTAAAGCGGTGGGCAACATCAGCCCCTCGCAGTTAGCTGACCGTGACTTATTTGATTTTGCCTCACTCAAAGGCACTAACACCATTAAGCCGCTGAGTGATATCCGTATGGTGAATCTCTAAATGTCTAAAGCGTACCTATTGCGATGTACGGATCTCGCCGTCATTCGAGGTACGCGATGCTTGTTGTCGCAGCTAAATTGGCAGGTAAAAGCGGGGGAGCTCTGGCAAATAAGAGGCGATAACGGTGCGGGTAAAACGAGTTTAATGCGAGCGATTGCCGGTCTTGCGCCACAGAGTCTCGAGGGCTCTCTCGATTTGCCCAGCGATTTTTTATTTTTGGGTCACAAAACGGGCGTCAAAAGCGATTTTACCGCACTCGAGAATCTACGTTTGCATCTCGGGCATACGCAGAATTACGATGACCAAAGTCTTCATCATGCTTTGGATGAGGTGGGCTTGGGCGATTATCACGACGAGTACGCCTATCGACTGTCGGCGGGGCAGCAAAGACGTATCGCGCTGGCGCAATTGTTCTTGTCGAAGTCGTCTCTGTGGTTTCTGGATGAACCTCTCACGGCGATCGATGTTGATGGCGTGGCGGTAATCGAAGCTTGTATCGAGAGACAGGTACGTAGCGGAGGCAGTGTGGTGTATACCTCGCATCAATCTCTTAAGCTTGAGCTAAGCACGCGTACTTTACACTTGCGTGGTAGAGGACAAGTTCCCGATGTATCGTAGTGTGTTTGGCAAAGTCTTGGCTCGGCAGTTATTGTTGGCCTATCGACGTCCGGCAGCGGTATTTAATCCGCTGTTTTTTTATGGTGTTGTTGTTTTGCTAATGCCGTTAGGATTAGGCCCAGAACAGCGTGTCTTGGGTGAGTTCGCCCCCGGATTGTTGTGGATTACAGCTCTGTTGGCGGCATTGTTATCGTCCGAGACTTTGTTCCGAAGCGACTACGATGACGGTGGTTTGGAGCAGTTGGTGGTATCGGGCGACTCGCTGTATCTAGCTTCACTCGGTTATGTTGTCGCTCATTGGTGCCTAACCGGATTGCCGCTGGCGATTTTTTCCCCGGCCTTTGGACAGCTACTTTCCTTGCCAACGCAGGGTTTAGGGACGCTTGCCCTGAGTTTGGCTTTGGGAACGCTCATACTCAGTGCATTTGGATGCATAGGTGCGGCTTTAACGATGGCCTTACGGCGTGGCGGGATGCTGTTAAGTCTTCTATTATTACCCCTCGAGGTTCCTGTATTAATTCTGGGTGCCGGTGTGGTGGAACGAGCCGTGAGCGGTATGCCGATTGATTCTTTGATCAGTATTTTGAGTGGCTTGGCTCTATTGGCTTTGGCACTTACACCGCTCGCGATAGGGGCATCGATCAAAATTAGTTTGGAGGTGTAGTCCAGTGTATGTTGTGCGCCGAAGGAGAACTACCTAATGGCTTGGACATGGTTTCACCGTTTGGGGTCGTCCCCGTGGATTTATCGATTCTCGGGTCAGCTGTTAAGATACCTACTGCCTCTGGCCGTCCTTTTAGTCATCGCTGGCTCCGCTTGGGGCTTGGCTTTTGCGCCTCCAGACTTTCGTCAAGGAAACAGTTACCGAATCATTTACATTCATGTACCGGTCAGCGTTGTTTCGCTGGCGGGTTATTATGTGATGGCCATCGCTGGCGCGATCAGCTTGATCTGGCGCCTCAAGGTGGCGGACATGGCGATGCGAGTGGCTGCACCCGTCGGCGCAGCGATGACATTTTTGGCGTTGCTAACCGGTGCCGTGTGGGGTAAACCGACATGGGGTACCTATTGGGTGTGGGATGCTCGTATTACGTCTATGGTCGTCTTGTTGTTTTTGTACTTGGGTGTTTTCGCCCTATATGAAGCTTACGATAATAAAGCCTTAGCATCGAAAGCTTGCGCTATCTTGGCTCTGGTCGGCACCGTCAACATCCCGATTATCTACAAATCCGTCGATTGGTGGTACAGCCTGCATCAACCCGCCTCGATCAAGTTCACAGGTGGTTCGACGATCGACCCCAGTATGTTTTATCCATTACTTCTTATGATCGTCGCGGTGTATTGTTTGTATACCTGTCTGTTGCTGATGGGTTTGCGACTAGCACTGTTAGAAACCGAGTCCAAAACGGCGTGGGCCCGAAAAGAAATCATGGGAGGTCGGTAATGTATTTCGATTCATGGTCTGACTTGTGGGAAATGGCTGGCCACGGACCCTTTGTCTGGTTTAGCTACGCCGCATTTTTTGTTGTTATTAGTCTGCTCGTCATCATGCCTTTGTGGCGTTTAGCAAGCCTGAAACGTCGATTGCGGCAGCGATATCTAGCACTTGAAAAGACCCAATCCGCAGAGGAGTAGTGTTATGCATCCAAAACGAAAAAAACGGTTGATTGTTGTTTTAGCCGTGGTCGTTTTATCCAGTCTTGGCGTTGGTTTGGTCACTTATGGTTTGCGCGGCAACATCAATTTATTTTATCCCCCTGCAGATGTGATTGCGGGTAAGGCGCCGGTGGGGCAACCGATTCGCGTGGGAGGAATGGTGGTGGAAGGCAGTATCGTGCGCTCGGAGAGTTCTCTCGATGTCCGCTTCGAAGTGACCGATTATGCGGGCACGGTGCCGGTCATGTATTCGGGGATTTTACCCGACTTGTTTGACGAGGGGCAGGGTGTCGTCGCTGCCGGTAAATTAGATGAGCGAGGTCTTTTTGTGGCACATGAAGTGCTCGCCAAACACGATGAGAATTACATGCCGCCAGAAGTCGCCGAAGCATTGGAAGCCGCAGGTAAAAAGATATGATCGCTGAGTATGGTGTTTTTGCACTTATAATGGCGCTGATTAGCGCGTGTGGATTAACTGTGTTGCCCATGTGGGGAAGCTTTTCGGGTAACGGCTCCGCAATGAATTCTGCCAAGCCACTTGCCGCCGCACTGTTCCTATTCGGTGCCATCAGTTTTGGATTTTTAACAGCCGCTTTCTTGCAAGATGACTTCTCTTTGGTCGTAGTTGCCAATAACAGCAACTCCTTGCTACCGATGTTCTATAAGTTTTCAGCTGTGTGGGGCAATCACGAGGGATCGATGCTGCTGTGGGTCCTCGTGCTCTGCGCCTGGACTTTTGCGGTCGCTTTGTTTAGCTCCGATTTACCGCAGATTCTCTATGCCAGAGTGCTTTCTGTGATGGGCATCATAAGTGTCGGTTTTATTGCATTTTCGCTCTTTACGTCTAATCCATTCGCACGAAATTTGCCCGATATTCCTGCTGACGGTCGAGATCTTAACCCTCTGTTACAAGACCCGGGCTTGATTATTCATCCGCCTATTTTATACATGGGGTACGTCGGGTTTTCGGTCGCTTTTGCATTCGCCATCGCCGCCTTATTAGGTGGGCGATTAGATGCGGCTTGGGCGCGCTGGTCAAGACCTTGGACCAATGCCGCATGGGCATTTTTGACACTGGGAATCATGCTTGGTAGCTGGTGGGCTTACTACGAGCTTGGATGGGGCGGATGGTGGTTCTGGGACCCTGTCGAGAATGCCTCATTTATGCCTTGGCTTGCAGGTACGGCGCTAGTTCATTCGCTGGCGGTTACCGAGAAACGAGGCGTGTTTAAAAGCTGGACGGTACTACTTGCGATCGCCAGTTTCTCTCTGTCTTTGCTGGGCACGTTTTTGGTGCGCTCAGGGGTGTTGACGTCAGTTCACGCATTTGCGGCAGACCCCGAGCGCGGTATGTTTATTTTAGTGTTTTTGCTGATCGTGGTCGGCGGTTCTCTGATCCTTTATGCCTTGAGGGCACCTGCCGTAAACAGCGGTATTCGCAATGCTTGGCTGTCCCGAGAGACCTTGCTCTTGTTTAACAACGTGGTGTTTTTGGTGGCGACGTTGACGGTGTTGTTCGGCACGCTGTTCCCTTTGTTAATGGACGCCTTGGGGCAGGGTAAATACTCGGTGGGTCCACCGTATTTTAATGCAGTGTTTGTTCCACTTATGGCCCTGCTTATTCCTGTTATGGGTATCGGGCCTTTCACGCGCTGGCGCCAAGACCACGCTGACCGCTGGTCCAAGCATGTGTCAGTCAGCGCTGTCAGTGCGCTTATCGCAGGCATTGCTCTACCTTTTCTGGGGCAGGGTTTCAATCTTTGGGTGGCCTTGTCGGTTCTTCTGGCGGCTTGGATTGTAGGAGGCCTTGTCATAGATTTGCGCTTGAAGAAGGGTGGGTCACAATCGTGGGCACAGGTCGTGGGCCGACAGACGCCGAGTTATTGGGGTATGGTGCTGGCCCACTTCGGGTTTGCAATGTGCGTGATCAGTGTTGTCGTCGTAACTCAATGGAATGTTGAGAAGGATCTCAGGATGGCGCCTGGCGACAGCGCGGAGCTTGCCGGATACCGCTTTGAATTTCACGGCAGTGGCCCGGTAACTGGCCCTAACTACAAAGGCGATGAGGGCGTGTTTAGCGTTTACTATGAGGGCCGTCGACTGGCTGAGTTACGTCCCCAAAAACGACAGTATGTTGCGTCCGGGCAAGTCATGACCGAAGCGGCGATTGACGCCGGTTTTACTCGAGATCTATATGTTGCGATGGGCGAAGCTTTGGGCAAAGAGGGTGCTTGGTCAGTGCGTTTGCACTACAAACCGCTCGTCCGTTGGATGTGGATCGGCGCAACGCTTATGGGTTTGGGGGCGTTCATTACCTTGACTGATCGCCGTTATCGTCGCGTCAAGGCGTGTGCGACGCAAGGCCGCGAGGCGCTAACCCATGCGTAGACTGCTTCTGTTCATCCCTGCGGCTGTCTTCGTCGGTCTGGCTGCCTTGCTGTACCGAGGGTTGTCGCTGGATCCGACGGATCTTCCTTCCGCTTTGATCGATCGCAGCTTGCCGGAGTTCCGCTTGCGAGCACTCGGGACCGAAGAGTACCTTGAGCGAGACGACATTGTTGGTCGCGCGAGCTTGTTAAATGTGTGGGGTACGTGGTGCCCGACCTGTGTCGCCGAGCACCCCTACCTAATGAAACTCGCGGAGGAGGGAGTGCCTATTATTGGGCTGAACTATAAAGATGAAGACAGCAAAGCGCTCTCGTGGTTAGCGCGTCTGGGTGATCCTTACAGCGTGAACATTACCGACCCTCAGGGTGATTTTGGCTTAGATTTAGGCGTCTATGGCGCTCCGGAGACCTATGTGATTGATGCCCAGGGCATTATTCGTTATCGCCACGTCGGAGAGGTGAACGAGCGAACGTGGTCCGGGGCCTTAGGTCAGGCATACAGAGAGGTGAGCAAGTGAGGCTCTGTATCTATATTGTTACCCTGTTATTGTCGCTACCGGTATCGGCTGTCATCGAAACGTATGAATTTAGTCGACCAGAGCTAGAGGCACGTTATCATCGCCTAGTCGACGAACTGCGTTGTCCTAAGTGTCAAAATCAAACGATCGCGGATTCTAATGCGCCCATTTCGGAAGACTTGCGACGTCGTCTGTATGAGGAGCTAGAAGCTGGTCTCACTGACGAAGAAATAATCGACGGCATGGTGGATCGATATGGCGAGTTTGTGCGCTACAACCCGGCCTCCGATGGTGCAACACGTTGGCTCTGGTTGGCGCCTTGGATATTTCTCGGCATAGGTGGTGTGGTGTGGGCGGCGGTTACCTCAGGTCGCAGCAAAGTTAACGCAACCTCGAATGAACACGCTAACGACATTGCTGAGCTGTTACAGGAAAAATCCAAATGAATTTTATTATTGCCGTATTGGCGGCTGCGTGCGTCATGCTCCTGTCGTTTTTGTTGTTTGGTCGCAGGCCCAGACCCGTAGTGGGGACGAAGCAGGCCAACCTTGAATGGCTGGAAATGCGCAAGCAAGAGCTCTTGGCGGACGATCCAACACTCTCCCAAGAAGCGGCCCTAAGATTGCTAGAGGAAGGCTTGAAAGAACTGCCCGAACAAGACGCCAAAACAGGAATGGCGGGCATAAAAACGGTGCTTTTGGGTGTCTTATCGGCCTGCGCTATCGGTTATGTGGTCTACACTCAGGTCGGTGCGTACGAGGACCTAACGATTGCCGAACGTTTGCAGACGCTCACAGAAAACAGCTCTGATGCAGACGTGCAAGAGTTGGTTGCGCAAATCGAGGCGCGACTAGAACATCGCCCCGACAATGCCACCTATCTTGGACTGCTTGGCAGTTATTACATGGGACAAGCTGCATATCCGAAAGCGGCCCAAATTTACGCCCATATGGCTGAATTGATGCCCGAAGCGCCCCAAATACTAGCCTATGCGGCGCAAGCGCGATATTTAAGTCGCAACCGTCAGTTAGATGAGCGTGGTCGTTTGTGGGCGGAGCAAGCGGTGAGCTTAAACCCAAGACAGGCCACTGCCCTCGGCTTGCTGGGGATGGTCGCGTTTGAGCAAGGCGCGTACGCCGATGCGGTTAAGCACTGGCGCGCGCTGCGTGCGATGAATGGTAGTGGCAGTTCGGAAGCTGCTGTGTTGGATGACCTGTTGAGGCAAGCTGAGCAAGCACTGGGTATTGACCATACCACGTCGGCACCCAGCGACTCTGGCTCGTTGGTGCTGACCGTGGAATTTACCGAAGAGCCACAACAGACCTCAGGAACCGTTTTCGTCGTGGTGAGGCCTGAAGGAATGGATAAAGGCATGCCCCTTGCCGTAAGACGCATGGCGGTTTCCGATTTACCCGCGACAATCACTCTAACCGATTCGGATTCGATGGCTGGGCAACAGCTGTCGGCGCAAACCGCGGTATCAGTATCAGCTCATTTGTCGCTAAGCGGAAGCGCTTCAAGCGTGGATGCCCCCTACAAAGCTCAAAGCGTGCTGTCGGTCCCGATTGGCGCACAAGAGCCTATTGCAGTGCGGTTAGCACCAACCCAATAAATCGCGGGGTTCAAGCCATAGGCGAACTGCTAGAAAGCGGGTACACTAAACGCTTTTCATAAATAGTTTGGTGTACCGGTGAACCGGTAGCGATAAGTGCGAGAAGCATGCGATTAAAGTCTATAAAATTGGCGGGATTTAAATCTTTTGTGGATCCCACCACCGTGCAGTTTCCACATAATATGAGTGCGGTCGTTGGCCCCAACGGGTGCGGCAAGTCCAACATTATTGACGCTGTGCGCTGGGTCATGGGGGAGAGTTCCGCCAAAAACCTGCGCGGCGAGTCAATGACCGACGTCATTTTTAACGGCTCTGGTGGGCGTCAGCCTGTCGGCCAAGCGTCTATTGAATTGGTGTTCGACAATCAGGACGGTACGGTCGGCGGCGAGTACGCCCGTTTTTCTGAGATAGCCATCAAACGCTTGGTCACTCGAGCGGGTCAATCGGACTATTTTTTGAATGGCGCTCGATGTCGCCGTCGCGATATCACCGATATTTTCTTGGGTACCGGGCTTGGGCCAAGAAGTTACGCCATTATCGAACAGGGTATGATTTCCCGTTTGATTGAATCGAAGCCAGAAGAACTGCGGGTCTTTATTGAAGAAGCCGCGGGGATATCGAAGTACAAGGAGCGGCGCCGTGAGACTGAAAGTCGAATGCGCCGCACGATGGAAAACCTTGAGCGTTTGCAGGATATCCGCGACGAGCTGGGGCGACAGATCTATCACTTAGAACGCCAGGCTCAGGCCGCCGAAAAGTACCGCGAATTTAAGCAACAAGAACGCGAGTCGAAAGCCTTGCTCGCCGGCATGCAGTGGCGGGAGTTGTCACAGCAGGTTGAGAAATTGGCCTTCTCTATTAATGATATCGAGGTCCAACGCGAAGGAATAATCGCAGAATACAGAGCACTCGAGGCCGATCTGGAAGAGAAACGCGTAGCTCAAACTGAGGCGGCAGAGCATTGTAACCGCGTGCAAGCGGACTATTACGCGATTGGTGCAGAGGTGACGCGTTTCGAACAAGCGATCAACTTTCAAAATCAGCGCCATAGTCAATTACTACAGCGCTTAGCGCAAACTGACGCATCGATGGGGCTCGCTACCGAATCTTTACAAAGCGACTTAGAGTCGCTTGCCGAGGCAAAAGAAACACTCGAGACGGTTTTGCCCAACCGTGTTGAGGCAGAGGCCCGCGTAGAGCAGTCTGCCGAAGAACTTGCGATGGCTGAGGAAGCCATGCAACTTTGGCAACAATCATGGGATGGTTTTAACCAATCGGCGTCTTCAGCTCGACAGCAAAGCGAGGTTCAGCAGTCTCGCATCAAACATTTAGAACAGGTCCTTTCGAGATTAGCTCGGCGTTCTGAGGCCCTGAAAGCGGAGCTCGCGGCGCTTGCGCCAAGCTCAGATTTGGGCGATCAGCAAGCCATGCAGGCTCAATTGGAGGCTTTGCGAGAGCGCCAGGCAGGCCTTGAAGACGCTCGACAACAGGCGTTACAGAAGCGCGATGACGCGAGAACTGAAGTTGGGGCTCTGAGGCAAAGGCTCAGTGAAATGCAGACGCTCGCGCGTGAGAAGCGGGGGCGAGCTTCATCCTTAAACGCGCTGCAAGAAGCCGCCCAAAATCAATCGCAAGTACAAATCGATGACTGGGTTTCCACTCTGCAGAATATTAAGCTGCGCCCGCTGTTGGAAGAGCTGTCTGTAGAACAGCAATGGCAGGTTGCGGTAGAGCGTGTTTTGGCGGAAGACATTCATGGTTTTGTGACGGATTCAGCCTCTTTAACCCCTGAGCAGATTCAATGCTTCCCGGCTGCTAAGTTTTATCTTCAAGGGCGGAATGAGCTTCACAAGCCTGTCGGGAGTCTGGCGGAACAAGTGAACACATCTTGGGTGCCCAGTGTGTTAACGACAGTACGCGTCGCTCAAACGTTGGACGAGGCTTTGGATTTGCGCTCTAGCTTACAGCCCGGGGAGTCGGTTATCACGCCCGAGGGTGTTTGGATGGGGCTGGATTGGGTGCGCCTGTCTCAATCCATACGTGGCGAAGACAGTGTGCTGTTCCGCCAGCAGGAGATAGACCTTTTAGAATCGGAAATTGCGGAAATCGATGAATCGGTTGCCGCTGCCGAAAACGCACTGAACGAGTTGGAAGGCGATGTTCAGTCGCAGGATCGGTTAGCGGAAGACGCTCGGGTGTCAATTCAAGCATTGAGTGCCGATGAAAGTCGCATCAATGCGCAAATATCGGCGAATACAGCAAAATTTGCGAAAGAACACGAGCGCAAAGAACAGATTTTAGTCGAGCTCGAGGACGTCAAAACCGAGTACGAACAAGAGCAAGAGAGTATCGCCCAGGCTCGTCGCGAGTTAACCGAGGCGATCGAAACTATGGAGGCCGACGCTATACAGCGAGAGGCCTTAATCTCGGATCGAGACAGCATACGCGTCAGGCTGGATGAGTTGCGTCAGTCGGCTCGAGAACAGCGCGACGCCCTGTACAGTGTGACTCTGCAAGAACAACAATTGCTCGCGCAAGTAACTTCGACGGAACAAGCCATAGAACGATTGCGCCAACAGACGCAAGAATTGGCCGAGCAGCGCGAGCAAATTATGGAAGAGCTTGCCGCCAACGACGACAGCGCCATTCAAACGTTACAGGCTCAGCTGGATGAGCAGCTCGAATTGCGTTTGCAAACGGAAGAAAAGCTCAGTCAAGCCCGAGACGCTCTCGGCGCGTTAGAGCAGGCCATGCGAGCGGCTGAGCAGACGCGCTTAAGTATTGAGCGTCGCCGCGATGAATGTTCGACAAAGCTTGAATATGAACGCCTGCAGCGCCAAACGTTAACCGTGCAGCAGCAGGCGCTCGTCGATAGACTAAAAGAGGACGAGTGGACGGTTGATGCGGCGCTTGAACTCATTCGTGATGAGCATACGATTGGGCAGGTGCAGCTATTACTGGAGGAGTTAGGTCGCAAGATTGGGCGTTTAGGTGCCATTAACCTCGCAGCGATCGATGAATTTGCCTCTCAGTCAGAGCGCAAAACCTATCTCGATGCGCAGCATGAAGATTTGACCTCTGCGCTGGAAACGCTTGAATCCGCGATTCGCAAAATTGATAAGGAAACGAGGAGTCGCTTCCGCGATACATTCGAAGAGGTGAATGCTGGCTTGCAAGCTTTGTTCCCGAGAGTCTTTGGCGGAGGCTCTGCGCATTTGGAAATGACTGGGGAGGATTTGCTCGATACAGGCATTGCGATTATCGCGAGGCCTCCCGGCAAGAAAAACAGTACGATTCATCTTTTATCGGGTGGTGAGAAAGCGCTGACTGCGATAGCTTTGGTGTTCTCGATCTTTCAGCTCAACCCCGCGCCGTTCTGTATGTTGGATGAGGTCGACGCTCCGCTTGATGACGCTAACGTGGGACGATATGCGCGCATGGTAAAAGAGATGTCCGAGAAAGTGCAGTTCATTTACATTACCCACAACAAAATTTCGATGGAAGTCGCCGATCAACTTCTCGGTGTCACTATGCACGAGCCAGGCGTATCGCGCTTGGTGTCCGTAGACGTTGAAGAAGCAGCAGAGCTTGCAGCCAACTAGCGAAGTAAGGGAGATCAGAGGCCTATGGGCTTGGAATTAGGCATGAGAGAGTGGATGTTGCTTGCGGGCATCGCTCTGGTCGTGGTGATTTTATTGGATGCTATACGCCGAGCGCTCAAACAGCGGGCTGAAAATGAGCGTTTGATGCGTGCGAAAAAAACCGCTCGCCAAGAACCCCATGCTGACTTCGATTGGTTGAAAGAATTGCCCAACGGCGGCGCGCGAGTCGTTTATCGTGCGGATGAAACAGACGACAACGCTACGCAACGGCAAGCGATAGACATTGATGAACTTGTCCCAGACGCAGCGCATAATGAGCTGACTGAAGCGAAAGAAGATCCGGGTCAAGCGGTTGAGCACCGAGAGCCCCCCAGTACCGCTGTTGAAGACCATTCGGAACGAGCGTTAGACCCGGTTATGGAAGAAGCCCTCGAGAGTACCTCAACGGGCAGTGAATCGACCGTCGCAGCAACTCGAGCAACTTCAGCCTCCGCTGGGCAGACCGTAGATTGGCTAGAAACCCTGGACACGGAAGAGGAGCCTGTAGAAGAGGCACAAACTCTAATTGAGGATACACCGCCAGAGCATGTGCTGCTTATCCACCTAAAGGCGGATGAACACAAGCCCTATCAGGGTGACACATTGCTGCAACTGTTATTGGCCTGCGATTTGCGTTTCGGTGATTTGGGTTTTTTTCATCGACACGAGCAGAGCGGTGGACGCGGTCCGATTCAATTCAGTGTAGCGAATCTTCTGAAACCGGGCGTATTTGATATCGATTCAATGAGCACCCTTCAAACGGCGGGGGTCGTATTTTTTATGCGCGTCCCAGGCCCCAAAGATTTACTGACAGCCTATGAAGCGATGCTGGAAACTGCGCGCGCGGTGGTGCAGCATTTAGGCGGCACTCTTCTCGATCATTCCCACAGCGTTTTAACCAAGCAGGCGATCGAGCACGATAAGACGCTGTTGCGCGAGTATGCCAGAAAACAGCTGCTACAAAAGCGTTCGTGAGTCTGATGCCTGTAGATCCAGCCAAGCGTATTGCTGAACTTATTGCTCTAATCGAGCGTTACAGTCGAGAGTATTACGAGCAGGACGCGCCCACAATTTCTGACGCTGAGTACGATCAGCTGTTCCGAGAATTGCAAGCATTAGAAGTTGAAAATCCTCAGTGCGCTCGAAGAGATTCACCGACTCAAAGGGTTGGTGGGAAACCGGCAGAGGGCTTTGCGCCAGTGACGCACGTCATACCAATGCTGTCGCTTGACAACGCTTTTTCCAATGACGAGCTGCTCGATTTCGATCGCAGAGCGCGCGAACGACTCGGGTTGCTTGAGATGGCGACTATCGACTATGTCTGTGAGCCTAAACTCGATGGCATTGCGGTTGCTATCCGTTACGAACGAGGGATGCTCGTTCAGGCAGCGACCCGAGGTGACGGTCAAACGGGTGAGGATATCACCCACAATGTCAAGACCGTTAAAAATATACCGCTACGGTTGCATGGCGCTGACTCGATTGACGTCCTTGAAGTGCGAGGCGAAATTTTTATGCCAAAGCGGGGTTTCACGCGTCTTAATCAACGCGCCGAGGCTCAGGGTGAAAAAACATTTGCTAATCCGCGTAACGCTGCTGCAGGTAGTTTGCGCCAGCTAGATCCCACGATCACAGCCAAAAGGCCGCTCGCGTTTTACTGTTATGGCGTTGGTGTGACCCAAGGTGTGGATATCCCCGATAGCCAGTATGGGTTGCTACGGTGGTACGAATCGCTCGGGCTACCCGTTAACGATGAAGTGCAAGCCGTCTCGGGCATTCAGGCCTGCATTGATTACTACGAGCAACTGTCTCGGCGCCGGAGCGGCTTAGACTACGACATTGATGGTATTGTATACAAAGTGAATTCATTGGCCGAGCAGGCCGAGCTGGGCTTTGTGTCGCGGGCACCACGTTGGGCAATCGCTAGGAAGTTTCCCGCTGAAGAGGCTTTAACGCATTTGCTGGATGTTGAATTTCAGGTGGGTCGAACGGGTGCGATAACACCTGTGGCGAGACTCGAGCCGGTATCGGTGGGCGGTGTCGTCGTCAGTAACGCAACTCTGCATAATGCAGACGAAATCGAACGTCTGCAGGTGGAGATTGGTGACTTAGTGGTCGTTCGGCGCGCTGGTGATGTTATCCCTCAGGTGGCGAGGGCGTTGCCGGAAGAGCGGCGAGGGGAGCTGAGGAAGATTGTTTTTCCCTCGCAATGTCCCGTGTGCGGATCCGCAATCGTGCGCGAAGAGGGTGAGGCGGTACAACGCTGCAGTGGGGCGCTGACGTGCTCTGCACAGCGTAAGGGTGCGATTATTCATTTTGTGTCGCGCAAAGCCATGGATATCGAGGGCTTTGGTGAGAAGTTAGTGGAACAGCTAGTGGACATAGGGCGGTTGAAGGACCCCAGCGATATCTATGGTCTAACTCTCACTGAGCTTGCCGCGTTGCCAAGAATGGGCTCCAAGTCGGCTCAAAATCTCATTGATGCGATAAACCGATCTAAACGGACGACGTTCGCCCGTTTTTTGTATGCGTTGGGCATTCGCGAAGTTGGCGTAACAACGGCCGAGCGGCTGGCGGACTATTTTGGCGAGATTCAGTCGCTATTAGCGGCGTCTGTTGATAATTTGCTGGCTGTGCCGGATGTCGGTCCGATCGTTGCAAGCCACATTCGATCATTCCTAAACTCATCGACTAACTTAGATGTGATCAGCACGCTATTGCAAGCGGGGCTCTCATGGCCTGAGGTAGCGCCGATTGATGTCGACAACGCACCGCTTGTTGGAGAGACTTGGGTGGTAACAGGCAAACTCGAGCAGTTTTCTCGCGAAGAGGCGACCGAGTTGTTGAAATCTTTGGGTGCAAGTGTGGCAGGGAGTGTGTCTAAAAAGACCACAGTGTTGCTTGCAGGCCCTGGGGCAGGGAGTAAGCTCACAAAAGCGCAAGCTTTGGGTGTGGAGGTAATAAACGAAGATGAATTTCTCGCGCGTAAGTCGGCTTGGATTTAGCTTAGCACTTATCGTCATCGCGGGGTGTACGACTGCACCTCCAAGCGATTTGGACAACATTTGCGCTATTTTTGACGAAAAAAAAGGCTGGTACAAGAGCGCAAAAAAATCAGCAAAACGTTGGGATGCGGATATTCCCACTATGATGGCGATTGTCCACCAAGAGTCAAAGTTTGAGGCGAAGGCAAAGCCTCCACGCAAAAAGATTCTTGGCTTTATCCCCGGTTTTCGGCCGTCAAATGCCTACGGTTATTCTCAGGCACTGACGGGTACTTGGGAGCGATATAAACGTGATGCGGGCGCCTACGGCGCCGACCGCGACGAGTTCGATGACGCCATTGATTTTATCGGCTGGTACAACAAGCTGTCGTATAAAGAGAACGGCGTTTCAGCGACCGATGCGAGAGCGCTGTATCTTAATTATCATGAGGGGCAGGGTGGCTACGCGAGAGGAACTTATAAATCTAAATCGTGGCTGGTCGGTGTAGCCAATAAAGTTCACGCTCGCGCTGGGCGGTACAGGACGCAACTGCAAGGGTGCAAGAGTCGTCTCGATGCTGCGAATAAGGGCTGGTTCGACTGGTTTTAACGCAACAGTCATTTTTATTTCACTTTGTCACAGAATTGTCATGCCTTGCACGCGATAATGTTGCAATATTACAGTATCCGCGCAAGGAGTTGTTGCCGTGAAAAATTGTTCAGTATTGGTTGTTGAAGACGAGGTCGCTATCCGGGATATGTTGCGCATGGCCCTAGAAATCGCCGATTTGCGCTGCATAGAAGCCGATAACATCATGGACGCTCACGCAATTATCATTGATCGTCGCCCTGATATTGTCCTGCTGGATTGGATGCTACCAGGTGGCAGCGGTATTGAACTGCTTCGACGGCTCAAACGCGATAAGCTCACTGAAGAAATTCCGGTGATCATGCTAACGGCAAAGACCTCGGAAGACAATGTCATTCAGGGGTTAGACGTCGGCGCGGATGACTATATCACTAAGCCCTTTGCCCCACGTGAGCTCATTGCAAGAATCCGAGCATTGCTACGTCGCAGTGGCGCCATGCCTTCGTCCGAGAGGATTGAGGCGGGCGAGTTGGTCTTAGATATGAGTAGCCATCGTGTGTTCCTCGCGGGTGAGCCGCTCGCGATGGGACCGACTGAATTTAAACTACTGACTTTTTTTATGTCACATCCAGAACGCGCCTATACACGCAGTCAGCTACTCGATCAGGTATGGGGCGGTAATGTCTATGTTGAGGAGCGTACGGTTGATGTCCACATTCGTCGCTTACGTAAAGCGTTGCAAAACGACATGGGTGATTGCAGCCACTTTATTCAGACCGTACGCGGTACGGGTTATCGCTTTTCTCCGCCTGGGATTTAGACCTTATGCGTGCAGTAGGGCGTTGGTACAAAGAACTTCAAACCATTGTTCTGTTGCTACTGATCGCCGCGGCGATTGGTTGGGTGATTGGCGCGACGGCCGAAGCGTTGACGGTCGTATTGCTGTTTTTTGTGTTCGGTTACTTATGGCAGCTCCGCAGGGTACTGCAATGGATTGACCACCCCGAATCTGAGCCTCCTGAGGGCTCGGGTATTTGGGGAATGATGCTGGATCAGATGTACGCAATACAACGCCACAATCGAGATGCGCGATCGCGCCTACAGCATACTGTTGATTACCTTCGTGATTCTTTTCGCTCTTTGCGTGATGGTGCACTCCTCATCGACCAGAAAGGTTTGATCGAGTGGAGTAATAGCTCTGCGGAATACCTATTGGGTTTACGGTATCCGCAAGATAAAGGTCAAAACTTGTTAAGTTTGGTGCGCTATCCTGAGTTTTCGAGTTACATGATCGTGGGTGACTATACTGAACCCCTGACGTTCAGCACCAACGATTTTCCTGCGCGACATCTGCAAGTGGAAGTGAGTTCTTTCGGTATCGGGGATCGTCTTATACTGGTGCGGGACGTCACACAGCTGGTGCAAATAGAACAGACGCGTCAGGACTTTGTCGGCAATGTATCACATGAGCTTCGAACGCCACTTACGGTGATATCGGGTTATCTGGATACGCTGTTATCGCAATCGGAGATGCTGCCCGCGGCGTTGATAAAACCCCTTGAACAGATGGCTCAGCAGTCACAGCGCATGGAAAACTTAGTGCGTGATTTGTTGTGGCTGTCAAAGATTGAGGCGACAGCAACAAAAAAACGAGTGCGTGAGCAGGTGGACTTAGCCGCCCTATGCGGCGAAGTGGTGGAAGATTTGAGGGGAGGGTATCCATCTCGAGCCATCGAGTATCGGTGCGCCGTTCCAAATGCGAAAATTGAGGGAGACTACAGGGAGTTGTTTAGTGCGCTCAGTAATCTGGTTGTCAATGCGCTGAAGTATTCGCCAGAGGGAAAGCCGGTATCCTTAACCTTAAGTGAAACAGACAAAGCGCTCTGCATTGAGGTCTGCGATCAAGGTTTGGGGATTGCGGAGGAACATATTCCGCGTCTTACCGAGCGTTTTTATCGTGTCGATGAATCGCGCTCCTTTGCCGGAGGTGGCACGGGGCTAGGACTTGCGATCGTGAAGCATGTCGCAGCCAGCCACGAGGCGCAACTGAAAATCGAGTCAGAGCTCGGTGCAGGCAGTTGTTTTAGTTTGAGCTTTCATAGAATGAGTCGCGACCTCTGATTTTATGACACGTGCCATGTTCGCTTATCGCAATACTTTCGCTAGCAAGTTCATTGCATTACTGGTCTTAGCTTTGTGCGTCGAGGCTGTTCATGCGGCCAGTCCAGCGGTCAAACTTTCAAGTGTAGGCTCTGATACCTTGGGTGGTGTCATGACTCGCCTGGCGAGGGTTTTTAATCAGCAATACCCCGATGTTGTGATGCAGGTGCAGGCCAATGGTTCAAGTACGGCGCCGCCCGCATTACAAGAAGGCACCGCAAGTCTCGGACCTATGAGTCGGCGCATGTCGCCTGCGGAGAAGCTGAGGTTTCGGCAAGAATACGGCTACGACGTAACCGAGGTTGTTATTGGAGTGGACGCTGTAGCGGTGTTCGTCCACTGGCAGAACCCCTTGGCGCAACTCAGTCTTGAGCAAGTCGATGCGGTCTTCTCGGCGACCCGTCGGTGTGGCGCTGATCAGGCTATCAACTACTGGTCGGAGCTGAGTGCTGAGTCATTCGATAAACAAAAAATCACGACCTTTGGACGCAATTCCGCTTCGGGTACTTACAGCTATTTCCGACAAGTCGCCTTGTGTGGTGGCGATTTCGATACAGGCGTTGGTGAGCAGCCAGGATCGAGTTCAGTGGTTCAGTCCGTCGGCAGCTCGGTTCGCGGCATAGGATACAGTGGTGTGGGGTATCAATCGCCCCTAGTCAAAATCCTTGCAATCAGCGCAGATGAGAATTCTAAAGCCTATATGCCAGAGCCGGAGGCCAGTTTAAAGGGCGATTACCCCTTGGCAAGACCTCTCTACTTGTACGTTAATCAAGCTGCAGCGTCGCCCTTGAGAGGCGCTGAGCGAGACTTTGTTGACCTCGTTCTGTCGGGTCGAGGACAGGAGGTTATTAAACGCTCGGGGTTTATCCCGCTCCCCGAGGACGTGCGCACGAAGATTCGAATAGAGTTGGGCTTATGAAATCTCGCTATACCGACGCTAGATCCGCACTGGCTCCCTCTCGTCGATGGATCGATCGTATTGTTACGGTGGCTGTGACCACTGGAGCAACCTTAGTATTGCTGGCAATCGCCTCTATTTTCCTATTCTTGATTTGGGCGTCTTGGCCGCTATTTTGGGCTGATACTCGCTCAGAGATAATCACTTATAACCTTGATACGCACAGCCCTGTTGTTGCTGCGCTGGGTGAGACCGAGTATCTATCGCAAGACACTGCGTCCGGCGACTTCAAGGTTTTCACGCTCGGCAACCCTGGCGAGCAAAAGTATGAAGATAACCTTGGCAATGTCGTCAGACTTGCGGTAGACGAGCAAAGCGCATCCGTGCTTGTGACGGTAACGAGCGATAGAGTGCTCAGGCTTTACAGTGATTACGACTGGTTTTTAGGCAAATCTTCAGCGCAAAAAGTTCAGCAACCCATCGTCTCCCAGCAACTGGCGGAGCTGCCAGAGGCTATGCGAGTCCAAGCCCAGAACGAGGATGTGTTCCATATTTTGCTGCACTACGAAGATCGAGTTGAGTGGCTCGTCGCTCGATCTGAGCGTGGCCCAGTATCAACGTCGACGCAGGTCATCCTGCAACAACAATTAAGCCTCGACACAGCTCATGAGATTTCCAGCGTTCATTTTATTGGCCAAGGCGCAATGCTTTTATCGGTCGCTGAAGACGGGCGGTATTGGATTTATAAGAGCGATTCAAGCATGATTGCGGGACGATTTTCGGATGTGTCTGAGCTCACATTTGTCAGGGTACTTCGCTCATCTTATGGAATTGCGCTAATCGATAGCAACACATTAGTCCATATCTACGGCATCTCTTTTGATGAACAAGGCCCTGCGCTGAGTCTCTTAGATCAATATCCGCTGACAGATACCGATATAGCTGAGGTGTTCGCGCCACCTTTTGGAGGATTAATTGTCGCAAGCAGTAGCGGAAACCTTGAGTGGCTTGATACGGACTTTCAGAGCCAGCAATATTTCTCGCTACGGGAACCACCGCTGTCACATGCGGCTCAACCCGCTTGGTATATGACTCCTGACGGTGTCATAGTTCGCGCAACGGGCAACGAGCTTATGAGTCTGAAGGTCGATACGCGCGAGCGGAGCTTACGTATTTTAAGTCTGTTTGAACGTCGGATGTACGAGGGTTACGAAAGTCCCCAATACATTTGGCAGAGCATGCCTTTGACGCCTACTGCGGAATCGAAGTTTTCTATCACACCTCTTATACTCGGTACTGTGAAAGCCGCATTTTACAGTCTCTTGTTTGCTGCACCTCTGGCGATAGCTGCGGCAATTTTTACTTCTTACTTTTTGACAGCCGATCTGCGTGCTCGTATCAAGCCTCTGGTCGAGCTATTAGCGGCGATTCCAACCGTGATACTTGGTCTGGTTGCAGGGCTTTGGCTTGCGCCTTGGCTGGAACAAAATTTAGGCTTGATAGTTTCTTTTGTTATAGCGGTTCCGTTGTGCTTGTATCTAGCCTCAAGAATCTGGAGATTGCTGCCAGGTAACCGGACTGAGGCACGTTTGTCGGGCTTTGAATTGCTGTTCAGTGCGGCTGCTATTGCCTTTGCACTCCTAATTGCCAGCGCTCTTTCGGAATTTACAGCGAGCGGCACGTCACACAGTTTGGTGTCGTATTTAGCCCATAACTGGGGCATTGAATACGAGCAACGTAACGCCATTGTGGTCGGCCTAGTCATGGGTTTTGCCGTCATTCCAACGATCTACTCGATTGCAGAAGATGCCTTGGCGGCGGTGCCACCCTACTTACGTGAGGGCGCGCTCGCGATGGGTGCTAGTGAGTGGCAGGCGGCAAAATCGGTTGTATTACCGACAGCGGCGCCCGGTATCATTTCAGCAGTGATGATGGGTTTTGCAAGGGCGGTTGGTGAAACGATGATTGTACTTATGGCGACGGGAAATACCGCCACCATGGATCCCAGTCTCTTCACGGGCTTGCGGACCTTGTCGGCCACCTTAGCCCTTGAAATGCCCGAGGTTGTGCCCGACTCAGTACATTTTCACGTGCTTATGTTTATCGCCTTGTTGCTTTTCCTGTTCACCTTCGTGCTGAATTCAGTTGCCGAGTGGGTTCGAGTCAGGCTGCGCGAACGAGTTGCGCAATTATGACAAGTCCGCTTGCCAGGCAAAGGTCTCTATGGCGTTTTGATGATGCCGTGATGTTCTTCTGCGCGGGAGCTTTAGTTCTGGCACTGTCGGGTTTGGGCGTTATGCTCGCTTTGCTATTGCAGCAAGCCAAGCCCCAATGGTGGCCGATGCCCATCTATCAATGGACCTATACGGCGACCGACACTGCTGTGCTGGGGCTACCGATTTACCGCGACGACTCCGCGCTACTTGTCGATCAAGGCGCGCTAGAGCCGGCTGAGGGCCGGCTGATACGGTTAGATCGAAAGGGCCGAGATGTTGTTAGAAGTAAGCCCGAATCGGCAATCCTGTTGCAACACAAGATAGAAGGCAGGATTCTGGGCCATTATAAGTCACTCGATGTTGATACGCTGGAACTTGCGACTCGCCATGGCGAATCTTATCGCTATGCTTTGAGTGATTTGGACTACTGGTACTTGCCTAACCAGCTTTCTAGCATTGAGCAGTGGTCCATCGCTTCGAAAAATGTACTACGGTTCCTGACGCAAGGACTTGAGCCGAACTCAGAGGCAGGTGGCGTTTATCCCGCTGTTGTCGGTACGGTGGTTATGGTATTTCTCATGACGGTTTTTGTCATGCCTTTGGGGGTCTTGGCCGCGGTGTATTTACATGAATACGCGGGTGACGGCTATTTAACCCGATTGATTCGTACAGGGGTTCACAACTTGGCGGCCATCCCCAGTGTTATCTACGGCGTGTTCGGTCTGGGTTTGTTCGTTTACGGGGTAGGCGGCGAGTTAGATCGTCTCTTTTATAACGAATCCTTGCCGGCTCCAACCTTTGGTGAGCCTGGATTGCTGTGGGCCTCACTGACTTTAGCTCTACTGACTTTACCTGTGGTGATTGTCGCGACCGAGGAGGGGATCTCGCGCATTCCTAGGTCGATCGTGGAAGCAAGCTTTGCTTTGGGTGCCACACGTGCAGAAACCCTTATCAGGTTGGTGCTGCCGTTGACCGCACCAGCAATGATGACGGGCTTAATTCTCGCTATTGCCCGAGCAGCGGGCGAGGTTGCGCCATTGATGCTAGTCGGTGTAGTCGAGTATGCGCCGACGTTGCCGCTCAAGTCCGAGTTTCCATTCTTGGCTTTGGATCAAAAATTCATGCACTTGGGGCACCAGATATACGACCTGGGATTCCAAAGTCTTGATAGTAGCTTGGTGCAGGCGAGGGTCTATGCGACGGCTGTTGTGTTATTCGCGATAGTGGTTGCACTCAATGCGCTGGCGGTTGCTTTGAGAAATCGATTAAACCGTCGTTATCAGAATTTACTGCGTTAATGTAAGGAATGTCATGAGTCAACCGATCATAGAGATCAAAGATTTAGCGCTAAGTTACGGACCCGGGCGAGCCGTTCTGAATAATGTGCAGCTCTCTCTGGAACGAAACGCAGTGACAGCCATTATTGGGGCGTCTGGTAGTGGCAAATCCAGTTTACTACGCTGTCTGAATCGTTTAGTTGAATTGACCCCTAAAGTGCGAATTACGGGGGATATTTTGTTTGAGGGTGAGTCTATTTTTGGGGCTCGGATAGATCCCACCGTCCTACGTCAGCGTATCGGAATGGTGTTTCAAAAGCCGAATCCTTTTCCGATGTCGATCTTCGAGAACGTGGCCTATGGCCTGCGCTTGTTGGGTGAGAAATCGCCACGCGTTCTGCAAGAGAAAGTCGAGCAAGCGCTGATTGCCGCGGCCTTATGGGATGAAGTGCGGGATAGGTTGGACGTGCAGGCAGCGGTGCTGTCGGGCGGACAGCAGCAACGTTTGGTGATAGCTCGCGCTATCGCCGTTGAGCCAGAAGTACTATTGCTTGACGAGCCCGCTTCCTCACTCGATCCAATTTCAACGCTGCGTATCGAAGAGTTGATTTACCGTCTAAAGCAAAATTTCACCATTGTCGTTGTGACGCACAACATGCAGCAGGCGGCCAGAGTGTCGGACTGGGCTGCATTCATGCACGACGGCACAATTGTCGAGTACGACAATACCACGACATTGTTTACGAACCCTCGAGAGGTTCGTACAGAAGACTATATAACCGGCCGATTCGGTTAATTGGAGCACTCCATGCTAGGATATGATCATCAGAAGCAACATATTTCCGGACAGTTCAACAGCGAGTTAGAAACGCTTAAAAGTGATATACTCGCCATGGGCGGGTTGGTGGAAGCTCAACTCACACTCGCGATGGCGGCATTGCTGGAAAAAAACAGTGCGAAAGCGTTGGAAGTCATTGCTAACGATAAGTTAGTGAACGAGCTTGAACGCCAGATTGATCAAGAGTGCGCGAGGATTTTGGCACGACGACAGCCTGCCGCGAGTGACCTGCGGTTGGTCCTAGCGGTACTGAAAATCAACCTTGATTTAGAGCGGGTAGGCGATGAAGCTGCTAAAATAGCACGCCAGGCTAAAGTAATCGTCGAGAGTAGTGATTCCGGCAGCCAATTCGTGCAGTTGCGGCAGCTTGCGCGACCAGTCATCAAAACCTTGCGACAATCTCTGGATGCGCTCGCAAGGTCTGATGTGGCGCTTGCAGTGCAAATTGTGCGAGAAGATGCCTCGCTGGACTCTCTCTATGCCGAGGCAATGCAGGCGTTAATTAAGCATATGCAGGAAGCGCCTCACTCGATTAGCACCATTGTCAATGAGCTTTGGGCCTTGAAGGCTCTTGAGCGCATCGGCGACCATGCAAGTAACGTTGGTGAGCAAGTCATCTACATGGTAAAAGGCCAAGATGTGCGCCATTTGGGCGCGGGTGAAATGCCCGCATTGTCTTAGTGATAGGAAGATAGGAAACACAATGAGTCGTTTTTGGAGTGAGGGTGTGGATGCTTTACACCCCTATGTGCCGGGCGAACAGTCGAACCGTGAGGGCATGTTAAAGCTCAATACCAACGAAAGCCCATATCCTCCCTCGCCCATGGCGTTGCAAGCCATGAAAAACGTCAGCGGGGATCAGCTTCGGCGCTATCCCGATCCAGAGTCAAATGCGCTTCGACAAGCGCTTGCGGCCTACCACGGGGTCAATCGAGATCAAGTATTCGTCGGAAATGGTTCTGATGAAGTTCTTGGTTTTGCGTTTAAGGCGTTTTTTTGCGGTAGGGGAGCGTTATGTTTCCCTGATATTTCTTACAGCTTTTATCCGGTGTGGGCGCAATTGTTCGAGATCGAAACCCACGTGTTAGCGGTGGATGACGCCTACCAGATACCCCTCGACACGATGCCATCAGACCTCGGGGGGATCATCTTTCCAAACCCAAATGCGCCAACCGGTATCGCGACCTCGCTCGCGCAAATTGAGGCACTCTTGCGTCGTTTTCCTGATTCTGTAGTGGTTGTAGACGAAGCCTATGTAGACTACGGAGCAGAAACAGCCATCGACTTATTGCACGCGTTTAACAATCTACTGATCGTCCGAACGATGTCAAAGTCTCGAGGGCTGGCAGGTTTGCGCGTGGGCTATGCTTTGGGGAGCGCGGAACTTATCGAGGGCTTGGTCAGAATCAAAGACTCTTTTAACTCCTATCCTCTAGATGCTATTGCGCAGGCAGGGGCGCTGGCTTCGGTGCAAGACGACGTGTATTTTCGAGAAACGGTTAGCGCCGTCATCGATGCGCGACAACAACTTACACAAGGGCTTACGGAACTGGGTTTCGACGTCCTACCGTCATCTGCGAATTTTGTATTCGCTAAAAACAGTCGAAAGTCTGGCCAAGAGTGGCAGGCATTATTGCGAGAACAGAATATTTTGGTTCGACACTTTGCCAAGCCAAGGTTAACCGATTGGCTACGAATTACGGTGGGCACCCCCGAAGAGGTGCGCAAGTTGCTGCAGACGCTAGCGCTTCTGTAGTACGACGCTGCCGATACTGTAGCCAGCGCCGAAGGAGCACAATATCCCCAGATCGCCGCTCTGCAAATTGGACTGGTGTTTGTGGAAGGCGATTACTGACCCGGCAGAGCTCGTGTTTGCGTACTCATCAAGTATGACTGGTGCCTCGTCAACCGTAGGTTGGCGCCCCAAGACTTTGCGTGCAATCAGATCGTTCATGTTGAGATTGGCTTGATGGAGCCACATACGCCGAAGCTCGCTGGCGGGCGTACCGAGCAAGTCGAGCTGCTCCGATATAAGAGCGGCTACCGCTGGGCACACTTCTTTGAAGACTTTTCTCCCTTCCTGAATAAACAGTTTGTCGGGCTGTCCGATACCGTTTTCATCGGCGCGATTCAAGAAACCAAAATTATTGCGAATGTTGTTGGAGAACATCGTTTTCAGTTTGATGTCCCGCACCAAAAATCCACCGGTGCTCAGCGAGGCGTCCTCAACGATAACCGCCGTACATACATCACCAAATATAAAATGGGAATCTCGATCCGTGAAGTTCAGATGGCCGCTGCAAATTTCTGGATTAACCATCAAAACACGCTTTGCCAAACCATCGCGAATGACTCCGCTGGCTTGGGCGATGCCAAAGGTCGCGCTCGAACACGCCACGTTCATGTCAAACGCGAAGCCTTCTATATTCAGTGCCGCTTGCACCTCTATCGCGATTGCAGGGTAGGGGCGCTGCAAATTAGAACAGGCAACAATGACAGCGTCGATGTCTCCCGGTCCGCAGTTGGCTGCGGACATGGCTTGCCTGGCGGCGATTACCGCCATCTCACACTGCAACGAAGGTTCATCATTGGACCGCTCCGGTATGTGCGGAACTAAGCGTGTCGGATCTAATATTCCCGATTTGTCAATGACATAACGTGAGCGTATTCCTGATGCTTTGGCAATGAATTCGGGGGACGAGTGTGCGAGGGGGGCAAGCATACCCTCGGCGATCGCGTTTGCATTTTCTTCGTTATACAGGTCGACGTATTGGTTGAATGCGGCGACAAGTTCTTCGTTGGAAATAGCTTGCGACGGGGTGTATAACCCCGTCCCAGTGATTGCGACCTGCTGCATACAAGATCCTTATTGTTGTTTTACATCGTGTCTTGCTTAGCGACTTGCCATATCCGGATAATCGCGTTGGGCGTAGCCTGTGTACAGCTGGCGCGGACGACCGATGCGGTAGCTACCGCTGATCATCTCGTTCCAGTGTGCGATCCATCCCACGGTGCGACCTACCGCAAAAATCACAGTGAACATGCTCGTCGGAATCCCCATAGCCTTGAGAATGATACCCGAATAGAAATCTACGTTCGGATACAGCTTTTTGTCGATGAAGTATTCGTCTTCTAAGGCGATTTCTTCCAAGCGTTTGGCGATCGCTAGCAAGGGGTCATTGACGCCGAGCTCTTTTAAAACTTCGTCGGCAGTTTGCTTCATAACTTTCGCACGGGGATCGAAGTTCTTGTACACCCGATGACCGAAGCCCATGAGCCGGAATGGGTCGTCTTTATCCTTGGCGCGTGCCACAAACTCATCAATGCGTGAAACGTCACCAATCTCGTTGAGCATATCCAGCACCGCCTCGTTTGCACCGCCGTGGCTCGGGCCCCACAATGCGGCAATGCCAGCGGCAATACAAGCGAATGGGTTTGCGCCCGAGGAGCCCGCTAGCCGTACCGTAGACGTAGAGGCATTTTGCTCGTGATCCGCGTGCAATAAGAAAATCTTATCCATGGCCTTCGCAAGTACTGGACTTATATTGCTAGGTTCGCAAGGGTTGCCAAACATCATGTGCAAAAAGTTTTCGGAGTAGCTCATGCTGTTGTCTGGATACATGAAGGGCATTCCGATTGAGTATTTGTAGCTCATTGCCGCAAGCGTTGGCATCTTCGCTATCAGGCGAAACGCCGCGATTCGACGATGATGTTCGTTGCTGATTTCAAGCGAGTCGTGGTAGAACGCCGACAGTGCACCAACGACTCCACACATGATGGCCATAGGATGCGCGTCGCGTCGGAAGCCCTTGAAAAATGTGGAGACCTGATCGTGGACCATGGTGTGGTTTTTGACGGTGTTTACGAACTCTTCGCGCTCTTGTTGAGTGGGAAGCTCGCCGTTGAGGAGCAGGTAGCATGTTTCTAGGTAATCTGACTGCTCTGCCAGTTGCTCGATTGGGTAGCCGCGGTGCAACAGCACTCCTTTGCCGCCATCGATGTACGTGATCGCCGACTCGCAAGCTGCCGTCGATACAAAACCGGGGTCATAAGTAAAATAGCCTTTGCCCGTTAACTGGCCCACGTCTATGACATCGGGGCCTATAGTGCCAGTGTAAATTGGTAGTTCAATACTGTCTGTGGCCCCATCAATAGATAAAGAGGCTTTCTTCTCACTCATAGCGAAGGTCCTAAGTGCAAAACTGTGGAGGACTAACTATAGAGACTGCCCCAGATTTGTCAATTCGAGATCAGCAATATCGACTAAAGTTCAATCGCATTTCACGTCACGCTGAGGTGGTATGATTTGTAATTGATTGCGTATATACCTATAATTCACGCGCTTTTTTTGGGGTCCGCCTTTGAGTCAGTGACGCCCGTCACTTCCTGCTCGAATCGCGGACATAGCTCAGTGCCTGCAAAGGCATCCAGGGGGATTCGTTAGTGAAAGATACTCGTCCGGTCAATCTCGATATTGCCACAATTAAACTGCCAATCACCGCATACGCGTCAATTTTGCACCGAATCTCTGGTGTGTTCTTGTTTATCGCGATCGGTATCATGATTTACGCGCTCGATCTCAGCCTGAGCTCAGCGGAGGGTTTTGCGTCGGTTGTTTCCGCGCTCGATTCGCTTGTCGCAAAGCTGGTCGTTTGGGCGGTGCTTTCTGGCTTAATCTACCACTCGGTTGCTGGTGTAAAGCACTTGATCATGGATATGGGTTACGGCGAGACCTATGAAGGCGGTGTTTTGGGTTCGCGAATTACCTTTTTAGTGTCAGCGGTGATGATCGCTTTAGCGGGGTTTTGGGTATGGTAAAGTCAGTAACAAATTTTGGCCGAAACGGCCTGTCGGATTTTTTGGTTCAGCGCATTACCTCAGTGGTTTTGCTGGCATATTTTGCGTGGCTGGCTTACGTCTTAGTAGCCGGTACTGACTATGCGCAGTGGCAGGCCTTGTTTGCAACCACGTGGATGCGTATCTTCAGCGTAGCCGCGCTACTGTCGCTTGTGTTTCACGCTTGGATTGGCATGTGGGGCGTTCTCTCAGACTACGTCACTGAGCGACTCATGGGTCCCAAGGGAAATGTGCTGCGTTTTCTACTACAGTTGGCAATTGGTGCTGCGTTATTCATTTATTTGGTCTGGGGCTTCCAGATCTTGTGGGGTTAAACAGACATGGCTTTACGTACGATTTCTTTTGATGGTGTGATTGTAGGCGGTGGCGGCGCGGGCATGCGTGCGGCTTTGCAGTTGGCTCAGTCAGGCTACAAAACCGCGGTAATCTCCAAAGTATTCCCAACTCGATCGCACACTGTGTCAGCGCAGGGTGGAATTACCTGCGCAATTGCGAGCGCAGACCCGAACGATGATTGGCGTTGGCACATGTACGATACGGTCAAGGGCTCAGATTACATCGGCGACCAAGACGCCATTGAATATATGTGTAGCGTGGGTCCAGAGGCGATATTTGAGTTGGAGCACATGGGTCTGCCGTTCTCGCGCACGGAAGAAGGGCGTATTTATCAACGCCCCTTCGGCGGGCAGTCAAAAAATTTCGGTGAAGGTGGGCAAGCGGCACGCACGTGTGCCGCGGCAGACCGCACTGGTCACGCGCTCTTACACACTCTTTACCAGGGTAACATGAAGAACAACACTGTGTTCTTTAATGAGTGGTTCGCGGTAGATCTTGTAAAAAACCAAGACGGCGCGGTAGTCGGTGTAATTGCGATTTGCATGGAAACAGGCGAGACCGTGTTCGTTAAATCAAAGGCGACTGTGTTTGCGACCGGTGGAGCAGGGCGTATTTATGCGTCTACAACGAACGCGCACATCAACACCGGAGATGGTGTCGGCATGGCGCTGCGCGCGAATGTGCCTGTGCAAGACATGGAAATGTGGCAGTTTCACCCAACGGGCATTTACGGCGCTGGTACGCTGGTAACCGAGGGTTGCCGTGGCGAGGGTGGTTACTTAATCAATAAGGATGGTGAGCGCTTCATGGAGCGTTACGCACCCAACGCAAAAGATTTGGCGGGACGCGACGTGGTTGCGCGTTCTATGGTGCTCGAGATTCTTGAAGGTCGCGGCTGCGGCCCAGAAGGGGATCATGTATTCCTCAAGCTTGATCACCTGGGTGAGGAAGTGCTCGAGAGTCGTTTGCCCGGAATCTGTGAATTATCAAGAACTTTTGCTCACGCAGACCCAGTGAAAGTACCGATTCCTGTGGTGCCGACTTGCCACTACATGATGGGTGGTATTCCAACCAACGTTCACGGCCAAGCGATTACCGTTGATGCACAAGGTAATGATCAAATCATTCCCGGGTTGTACGCTTGCGGTGAGGTTGCTTGTGTGTCGGTGCACGGAGCCAATCGCTTGGGGGGTAACTCCTTGCTTGATTTGGTTGTTTTTGGACGCGCCTCTGGTCTCTTTATTGAGTCTGCGCTGCGCGATGGTATCGAGATGCGTGACGCCTCTGAGACGGATTTTGAGCAGGGGATGTCGCGTTTGAACCGCCTGAATGCGTCAACTGGCGGCGAAAAAACCGCGGACCTGCGCAAAGAAATGCAGGGTATCATGCAGAATTATTTCGGCGTATTTCGTCGTGGCGATTACATGCAAGAGGGCGTTAAAAAGCTCCAAGAGTTGCGCCCTCGCGTTGAGAACGTGCGTCTTGACGACAAGTCAAATGCGTTCAACACCGCTCGCATTGAAGCCCTTGAACTCCAGAACCTATTCGAGGTTGCCGAGGCGACAGCTATTTCGGCAGAAGAGCGAAGAGAGAGCCGGGGCGCCCACGCTCGCGAAGATTTTCAAGATCGAGATGACGCGAACTGGTTGTGCCACTCGATGTACTTCCCAGAATCCAAATCTGTTGGCAAGCGCGGCGTGAACTTCAAGCCCAAGACGGTGCCTACCTTTGAACCTAAGATCCGAACTTACTAGAGGGCCACATCAATGTTAGAAGTTAGTATCTATCGCTACAATCCAGAGACGGACAGCGCTCCGTTTATGCAAGAATTTCAAGTGGATACCGGTGGTAAAGACTTGATGGTCCTGGATGTTTTGGAGTTGATCAAAGCGCAACAAGACACGTCAGTGACCTACAGACGGTCTTGTCGCGAGGGTGTGTGCGGCTCCGACGGTCTAAATATTAATGGCAAAAATGGTCTGGCTTGCATCACGCCTCTCTCTGAGACGGTCAAGAAGAACAAGCTTGTGCTGCGTCCGCTACCTGGCCTGCCGGTCATTCGAGACCTTATCGTCGACATGAGTATGTTTTATGCTCAGTACGAGAAAGTGCAGCCCTATTTGATGAATAATACGCCAGCACCAGCCATTGAGCGCCTGCAGTCACCTGAGGATCGTGCCAAGCTAGACGGACTGTACGAGTGTATTTTGTGCGCCTGCTGCTCTACGAGCTGCCCATCATTTTGGTGGAATCCTGATAAGTTCATCGGTCCTGCGGGCTTGCTCCAGTCTTATCGATTCTTGGCGGATTCGCGTGACACGGCCACCGAGGAACGTCTCGCGAATCTCGATGACCCGTTCAGTGTGTTCCGCTGCCACGGCATTCAGAACTGCGTTAACGTTTGCCCTAAAGGCTTAAACCCCACGCGTGCCATTGGTCATATCCGCAATATGTTGCTGTCCCGAGAAATCTAGTTCTCAAAGCTCTGACAAAGCCGCGTCATTGCGGCTTTGTCATAATATTTTCTCGGTTTATACCTCCCTTATCTACAGTATTTCTGCTAAACTCTCGCGCATTCACAGTTATTCATTCCACCACTCCTTTGGCGGGTTAAAATGCGCGATCACTCGATGGAGCAATTCTGGCTAAGCTCCCACATAGCGGGCGGTAATGCCGCCTATGTTGAAGATTTATACGAGTCTTTTTTACTGAATCCCGAAAACGTATCCGAGCAGTGGCGTTTATACTTCGAGCAGTTGCCTCAAGTTCAAACTAAGCACATTTCTGTGCTCGATACGCCACACTCTGCGGTTCGCGACCAGTTCGCCAAAATTTCCAAGATGCGTGTGCGCACGGAGGCAACGGTTGCACACGACGCACAAGCCACTGAGTTCGAGCGAAAGCAAGTCAGAGTCGTGCAATTGATCTCGGCATACCGGCAACGGGGCCATCAGCACGCAAAGCTTGACCCTCTTGGGTTGGCTAAGCGCGAAAATGTGCCTGATTTGGCGTTACAGTTTCACCAGCTCTCCACGGCCGACTTAGACACCGTTTTCCAGACGGGCAGTCTATATATTGGCTCGGATAGCGCAACGCTCGGCGAAATCTTGCAGAGCTTGGAGAGCACTTACTGCGGTACGATAGGTGCGGAGTTTATGCACATCGTCGATACCGATGAGCGTCACTGGGTTATGCAACGCATGGAGTCTGTGCGTTCACGGCCTGACTACAGCGCTGCAGTGCGGCGCCAGTTGCTCAGTGAGTTGACCAAGGCGGAAGGATTAGAAAAATCGCTGGGGTCTAAATACCCGGGCACCAAACGCTTTGGCTTGGAAGGCGGTGAGTCTTTGATTCCGGCGCTGACAGAGATGATACAACGTTGCGGTGCTTATCGCGCCAAGGAGATCGTCATTGGCATGGCGCACCGTGGCCGTCTCAATGTACTGATCAACATTCTGGGTAAAAAACCCTCCGAACTGTTCGCTGAATTTGAGGGGCGCGTCTCTTACCAAAGCTCTGGCGACGTCAAATACCATCAGGGCTTTTCGTCTAACATCATGACGCCAGGCGGCGAGCTACACTTGGCTTTGGCATTTAACCCCTCCCACCTAGAAATTGTCTCGCCGGTTGTTGAGGGGTCTGTTCGGGCTCGGCAAGATCGCCGCAACGATCAAACGGGAAGCATGGTAGTACCCATTGTGATACATGGTGATGCAGCGTTCGCTGGTCAGGGTGTTGTCATGGAAACCTTCCAGATGTCTCAGACGAGGGCATATAAAACCGGCGGCACGATCCATATTGTGTTAAACAACCAGGTCGGCTTTACGACCAGTTTGCGCGAAGATGCACGCTCCACTGAGTACTGCACCGACGTCGCAAAGATGGTGCAAGCACCTATTTTTCATGTCAATGGCGACGACCCTGAAGCTGTTTTATTCGTCACTCAGATGGCGGTAGATTACCGCAATGAGTTCGGCAAAGATGTGGTTATCGACCTGGTTTGTTACCGTCGTCGCGGGCACAACGAAGCGGACGAGCCATCGGTCACTCAGCCCGTGATGTATGCGCAGATTAAGAACCAAGAGTCGACACGAGATCTCTATGCTAAGAAGCTGATTGCCGAGGGTGTGTTGACCCAGGAGCAAGATGGTGACCTAGTCTCGGCTTATCGCGATTCACTTGAGCGTGGCGAGCCCTTGGTGTCTTCTTTGGTTTCGGAGCCCAACACTTCTTTGTTTGTCGATTGGACGCCCTACCTGAATCATCCTTGGGATTTACCCAGCGATACGCGTATCGATCTTCAGACATTACAGAGCTTGGCGCTGGAGATTAACCAGACCCCCGAGGGTTTGCCGCTGCAACGACAGGTTGGAAAGATTTTAGAGGATCGACGCAAGATGGCAGCGGGCGCGTTACCCCTTAACTGGGGAGCGGCCGAAACTCTTGCTTACGCGACCCTATTAAAGGCGGGTTACCCTGTACGTTTAACCGGTCAGGACGTCGGTCGGGGCACCTTCTCGCACCGACACGCGGTTCTGCACAACCAGAAAGATGCCTCATTGTATGTGCCTTTGCAGCGTCTTGGACAAGATCAAGCACCTTTTACAATTCACGATTCGCTACTGTCAGAAGAAGCGGTGCTGGCTTTTGAATATGGATACGCGACAACCGCACCAACAGGTTTGGTTATCTGGGAAGCCCAGTTCGGTGATTTTGCGAATGGCGCCCAGGTGGTCATTGATCAGTTTATCACATCAGGCGAGCATAAATGGTCGCGTTTGTGTGGATTGACCATGCTATTACCCCATGGCTACGAGGGACAGGGGCCAGAGCACAGCTCTGCGCGCTTAGAGCGGTTCATGCAGTTGTGTGCAGAGAAGAACATTCAAGTCTGCATCCCAACCACACCGGCACAAGTCTTTCATATGATCCGACGCCAAGCGATCAGACCCTTGCGTAAACCACTGATTGTGATGTCGCCAAAGAGTTTGCTGCGTCACAAAGAGGCTGTTTCAACCTTAGAAGAGCTGGCAAATGGCCAATTCCAACTCGTTATCCCTGAAATCGACAATGTGAGTCCAAAGGCTGTAAAACGAGTAGTTTTGTGTGCCGGCAAGGTGTACTACGAGCTGCTTGCAGAGCGACGCGCGCGCGGAATCGAAGACATTGCCTTGGTTCGCATCGAACAGATGTACCCCTTCCCGGAGCAAGAGTTGCTCTCTGTCTTGAAGGAATACCCCAATCTGAGCGACGTCGTTTGGTGTCAGGAAGAACCGATGAACCAGGGCTGCTGGTACGCATCACAACATCATATGCGGCGTGCACTCGATCAGCTGGGTAGCGGTTTAGGCGTTCGGTACGTTGGACGAGAGGCTTCGGCTGCGCCCGCCGCGGGCTACATGGCTCTGCACCTAAAACAACAAGAGGCGCTGATCAATCAAGCGCTTGAACCCACTCAATGAAAGATAAGATAGCCTAAAAGGAACTGTTAATGACTATCGAAATAAAAGCCCCCGCGTTCCCCGAGTCTGTTGCTGACGGTGAGGTAGCTACTTGGCATAAGCAAGAAGGTGAGGCTGTTGCTCGCGACGAGCTAATTGTGGAAATCGAAACCGACAAGGTTGTTATGGAAGTTGTCGCTCCAACAGATGGGGTGATTTCAAAAATTCATGCTGCCGAGGGGACGATTATCGAGAGCGAACAGCTGTTGGCCACGATCGAGGCGGGTGCAGTCGCGGCGTCGAGCTCTTCAGATGAATCAGCTAGCCCGGAGCTCCCAGCTGAGGCGACGGCTACAGCCGTTGGCGCCGGACCAGCGGCCCGAACTCTGATGGAAGAGCACGGTCTTAAGGCATCTGATATAAAAGGCAGTGGTAAGGGCGGACGGATTACCAAAGAAGATGTGGTTGCACACGTGCAGTCATCGTCTAGCCAAGCAGAGCGAGTGGTGGCACCGAGTGTGGCAGCACCGACAACCGAAGCGACGGCAGCTCCAAGTGGACCGAGCGGAGAGCGCGTAGAACGCCGGGTGCCCATGACCCGTATGCGAGCTAAAATCGCCGAGCGCTTGTTGGATGCGACTCAGCAAACAGCAATGCTCACGACCTTTAACGAGGTGAATATGGCACCTCTGATGGAGCTTAGACGCAAATATAAGGATCAGTTCGAGAAAACACACAACGGCACTCGGCTCGGCTTTATGGGCTTTTTTGTCAAGGCAGCTTGTGAGGCTCTGAAGAGATTTCCTGAAGTCAATGCGTCCATCGATGGTAATGACGTTGTGTACCACGGCTACCAAGACATCGGTGTGGCGGTATCAACCGATAACGGTTTAGTGGTGCCGGTACTTCGCGATGCAGACTTTATGAGTATCGCTGACGTCGAGGCAAAAATTAAAGAATTAGGTCTGAAAGCGCGCGGCAACAAGCTCACCATCGATGATATGACAGGCGGCACTTTCACGGTAACCAATGGTGGGGTATTTGGTTCGCTAATGTCGACGCCGATCTTGAACCCGCCTCAGACAGGCATCCTAGGTATGCACAAAATACAAGAGCGCCCAATGGCCGTTAATGGTCAGGTCGTGATTTTGCCTATGATGTACTTGGCGTTGTCGTATGACCATCGATTAATCGACGGCAAGACTGCTGTACAGTTTTTGGTTGCTGTCAAAGATCTTATTGAAGATCCCGCAAGAATTCTCTTACAGCTTTAGAAAGCTTGCGTAACTTACCGATTTTAAAGGGATTGATATGTCGAAAAAGTTTGATATTGTGGTCATAGGAAGTGGACCCGCCGGGTACGTTGCTGCGATTAAAGCCGCTCAGCTTGGTTTCTCTACGGCTTGTGTAGAGCGCTGGGTCGACGAGTCTGGGGTTGTTAAGTTAGGGGGTACCTGCTTGAACGTTGGTTGTATCCCGTCGAAAGCGCTGCTGGACAGCTCTCACAAGTTCTCGATGGCACAGTCAGAGCTATCACAACACGGGATTCAGGTTTCGAAACCCAAAGTCGACGTAGCAGCCATGTTGGCAAGAAAAGATGGCATCGTAAATCAGTTGACCTCTGGTATCGCCGGTCTGTTTAAGCACAACGGCGTCACCAGTATTGCGGGTAGTGGTAAAGTTTTGGCGGGGCACAAAGTTGAGGTCACCGCACCTGATGGTGAGGTATCAGTCCTTGACTCCGAACATGTCATCATTGCGGCCGGGTCAAAGCCAATTGAGATTCCGCCTGCACCCACCGACGGTAAGCTTATTGTTGATTCGACAGGCGCACTCGAGTTTGACCAAGTGCCGAAACGTCTGGGCGTTATTGGTGCTGGCGTTATTGGTCTTGAACTCGGAAGCGTTTGGGGTCGTCTAGGCGCCGAGGTGGTTGTGCTTGAAGCGATGGACACCTTTTTGCCGATGATGGACCAGGCGATTGCCAAGGAATCAGCGAAAATCTTTAAGAAGCAAGGGTTAGACATTCGTTTAGGGGCCCGTGTTACAGGAACCGAAGTCAAAAAGAACAAGGTCGAAGTCACATTTCAAACAGGTGACGCGACGCATACGGAAGTATTCGATAAGTTGATTGTTGCTGTCGGCCGGCGCCCGGTCTCAGACGAGTTGCTCGCGTCGGACAGTGGCGTCACGCTTGATGAGCGCGGTTATATTTATGTTGACGAACATTGCGCTACTGAGGCGCCGAACGTGTACGCCGTAGGCGACGTTGTCAGAGGCCCAATGCTGGCTCATAAAGGTTCCGAAGAGGGCGTTATGGTCGTTGAACGGATTGCCGGCAAGCCTGTTCAAATGAACTACGATTGCATTCCAAGCGTCATCTACACGCACCCCGAAATCGCTGCTGTTGGCAAAACGGAGCAAGAGCTCAAGGCCGAGGGTGCCAACTATAAAGTCGGTACTTTCCCGTTTGCTGCCTGTGGCAGAGCCCTGGCGTCCAATGATTCCGAAGGCTTAGTCAAGATGATCGCGTGTGCCGATACCGATCGCGTGCTGGGTTGTCACATTGTGGGACCAAGCGCGGCAGATCTAGTTCAGCAAGTCGTCATTGCGATGGAGTTTGGTTCTAGCGCTGAAGACTTAGCGCTTACTGTGTTTGCGCACCCAACGGTTTCCGAGGCTGTCCACGAAGCGGCGCTGGCTGTCGATGGTCACGCGATACACATCGCTAATCGCAAAAGACGGTAACATGTCTTTTTTGGCACGGAATAACGGATAATAACATCGCAGAAACGAGGCGAAGTGCGCTTCGCCAAACTATAGACGAGTAAGGATAGTGAAACTATGAATCTTCACGAATACCAAGGTAAACAGCTGTTTGCACAGTATGGTTTGCCCGTGTCAACTGGCTATGCGGTTGACACACCCGAGGAAGCCGTTGCCGCTGCTGAGAAAATTGGTGGCGACATGTGGGTGGTCAAAGCGCAAGTACATGCTGGCGGTCGCGGTAAAGCCGGTGGCGTTAAATTAGTCAAGACGACAGATGAAATCGCAGCGTTCGCGAAGCAATGGTTGGGGCAGCGTTTGGTCACCTACCAGACGGATGAGAATGGTCAGCCAGTGTCAAAAATTCTGGTTGAATCATGCACTGACATCGCTGAAGAGCTTTACTTGGGCGCCGTGGTAGATCGTAGTTCGCGCCGCATCGTCTTCATGGCTTCAACCGAAGGTGGCGTAGAGATTGAGAAGGTCGCCGAGGAAACGCCAGAGAAAATCCTGCGAGCGATTATCGATCCACTGGTTGGCCCGCAGCCATTTCAAGGGCGAGAGCTCGCCTTTAAGCTCGGTTTGCAAGGTGACCAAATCAAGCAATTTGTGAAAATCTTTATGGGCTTGGCGACAATGTTCCAAGAGAAAGATTTGGCGCTTATCGAAATCAACCCGCTGGTTATTACTGAGCAAGGCAACCTCCACTGTTTGGACGCAAAGCTTGGGGTCGACAGCAATGCGATGTATCGTCAGAAAGCCTTAGCAGAAATGCATGACCCCAGCCAGGAAGACGAGCGCGAAGCCCACGCGGCAAAGTGGGAACTGAATTATGTGGCTCTCGATGGCGATATCGGCTGCATGGTCAATGGCGCGGGTTTGGCGATGGGCACCATGGATATCGTTAAGCTACACGGTGGCGCTCCTGCTAACTTCCTTGACGTAGGTGGCGGTGCGACCAAAGAACGCGTATCCGAGGCGTTCAAAATCATTCTGTCAGACGAAAATGTTAAGGCCGTGCTGATTAATATCTTTGGTGGCATTGTGCGTTGCGACCTTATCGCTGAGGGTGTCATTGGTGCTGTCGAGGAAATTGGCGTTAAAGTACCTGTGGTTGTTCGCTTAGAGGGCAACAATGCGGAACTGGGGCAGCAGGTTTTGGCGGAGTCTGGTTTGAATATTATTGCGGCTACGAGCTTGACCGACGCCGCAGAACAAGTGGTTGCTGCAGCGAAAGGGGTTGCCTAATGAGTATTTTAATTAACAGTGAAACCAAAGTGATTTGTCAGGGCTTCACGGGCTCGCAAGGTACATTCCACTCAGAGCAAGCTATCGCTTACGGCACCAAAATGGTTGGTGGCGTGACGCCAGGTAAAGGCGGACAAGAGCATCTTGGCCTACCTGTATTTAACACAGTGGCTGATGCTGTCGAAGCTACTGGTGCTGAAGCTTCCGTAATTTACGTGCCTGCAGCTTTTTGCAAGGACTCTATCCTTGAAGCTGCCTTTGCGGGAATCAAGCTCATCGTGTGCATCACCGAAGGGATCCCGACCTTAGACATGCTGGATGCCAAGGTCAAATGCGACGAGTTAGGCGTTCGTTTAATTGGGCCTAACTGCCCCGGTGTAATTACACCCGGGGAGTGTAAAATCGGCATCATGCCCGGTCATATTCATTTGCCCGGCAAAGTGGGTATCGTGAGTCGTTCCGGCACATTAACTTATGAAGCCGTTAAGCAAACCACGGATGCAGGTTTTGGCCAATCGACGTGCGTTGGTATCGGAGGGGATCCTATCCCTGGGTCTAACTTTATCGACATCCTCGAGATGTTCGAAAAAGATCCAGCAACGGAAGCGATCGTCATGATCGGCGAGATTGGCGGTACGGCGGAGGAAGAAGCTGCTGCCTATATCAAAGCCAACGTGACCAAGCCCGTCGTGTCATATATCGCGGGTGTTACTGCACCTAAAGGTAAGCGTATGGGTCACGCTGGAGCAATCATCAGTGGCGGTAAAGGAACTGCTGATGAAAAATTTGCCGCGCTTGAAGATGCAGGTGTGACTACTGTCCGCTCGCTCGCAGATATTGGTGTCGCCCTGAAAGAGCGCACCGGCTGGTAAGCCACGCATAATCCAGAAGCCGACCTTGTGTCGGCTTTTTTTTTGCTTGAAGTTTCTGGGATTGGCCCCATATCTACAGCACCTACAAAAGCTGAATAAGGAAGTCACACCATGTCCGAAACCACGAAAGAAACCTTGGGTTTTCAGACCGAAGCCAAACAACTGTTGCAGTTGATGATTCACTCTTTGTATTCGAACAAAGAGATTTTTCTGCGCGAACTGATTTCCAATGCTTCGGACGCGATTGATAAGTTGCGCTTTGAATCACTGGACCAGGAAAGCCTGCTGGAAGGGCTTGGCGATTATGCGATTCACGTCAGCGTGAATAAAGACGCCAAGACCTTAACTATCGCAGACAACGGTATCGGAATGTCTCGCGAAGAGGCGATCGAGCATCTTGGGACCATTGCGAAATCGGGTACTGCAAATTTCATGGCGTCGCTGACCGGCGACCAAAAAAAGGACGCCCAGCTGATTGGGCAGTTCGGCGTTGGCTTTTACTCGGCCTTTATCGTGGCAGACAAGGTGGAGGTCCATACGCGTCGCGCCGGAAGCGCAGCGACAGAGGGCGCCTTGTGGACCTCTCATGGTGAAGCGGATTTCACCATTGAAACCAAAGAAAAAGAATCTCGTGGTACTTCGATCACGCTTTATTTAAAAGACGATTGCGCTGACTTTGCTGACGATTGGCGAGTGCGTAGCGTCATCAAAAAGTACTCTGACCATATCTCTGTTCCCGTGATGATGCCGGCGGCGCAGACTGCTGACGATCAGAGTGACACCGAGACGCCCACCTGGGAGGCGATTAACGAAGCGACAGCGCTTTGGACTCGCCCCAAGGCAGACATCGCGGATGATGAATATCAATCGTTCTACAAACATATTTCACATGATTTTGACGATGCCTTGACTTGGAGCCACAACAAAGTCGAGGGCAAACTGGAATACACAAGCTTACTGTACGTGCCTAAGAACGCGCCTTTCGATCTGTGGAATCGTGATATGGCGAGAGGATTGAAACTCTATGTGCAGCGTACGTTTATCATGGACGAAGCCGAGCAGTTTTTGCCTTTGTATCTGCGTTTTATTAAGGGCGTGGTGGACTCTAACGATTTACCCTTAAATGTATCGCGCGAGATTTTGCAAAAAGACGGTGCAGTGGAAAGCATGCGTTCAGCACTAACGAAACGAGTGCTGGACATGTTGTCTAAGTTGGCAAAAGGCGATGACTACCAACCGTTTTGGTCGACGTTTGGGCCGGTCATAAAAGAAGGGCTCGGTGAGGATTTTGCGAACAAAGATAAAATCGCTAAGTTGTTGCGTTTTAGCAGCACTCACAGTGATTCTGATGTGCAGGATCAATCCTTTGATGACTACCTTGGTCGCATGAAGCCCGAGCAAGAGAACATTTATTACGTCTTCGCGGAAAATCACAACACAGCAAAACGCTCTCCTCACCTCGAGTACTTCCGTAAAGAGGGTATAGAGGTCTTAATCTTGAGCGACCGCATCGATGACTGGGCGATGATGCAGTTAGGCGAATATGAGGGTAAAAAGCTCCAAGACGTGGCTAAAGGTGACTTAGCTCAGCAAAGTGAGGAAGCGAAACAGGCCCAGGAGGCTCTGGAGCAATCGTCTGAAAGTTTGGTGGAGCGCATGAAAGCGGTCTTGTCTGAGCAGGTAGAGTCGGTCCGCCCATCGGTAAGGTTAACCGAATCACCGACCTGTTTGGTTGTAGGCGACTTTGACATGGGCGCTCAAATGCGACGAATCATGGAGGCTGCTGGTCAAGCGGTCCCAAAAACCAAGCCCGTGCTGGAGATTAATCCGGAGCACCCCCTGCTAAAAATGCTCGATGCTGAGTCGGATGAAGATAAGTTCAGCGATCTCGCGTTAGTTCTATTCGATCAGGCCCAACTGGCAGAGGGTGGTCAGCTAGAAGATCCCGCAGCTTACGTTCAAAGACTTAACGCTCTCCTATTGAAGCTGAGTGTTTGACGACAGTCAAACCAGTGGCCATCCGGCGTCTAATCGCTCGGATGGTCCTTTGGTGATTTCGTCCTGAGTGCATTACACTGTGGTCACTATTGCGTTGGATTGGGTATGCATAAATTACTAGGCGTGTGTGTCATGATGTTCGCGTCACTTACTGGCGCAAACGAGAGCGAATTCATCGATCTTTCGTCGTCACCTCACGCCATACTGATTCGGCAGGTCGATAGCGACGCTAACGATCGTGAGATTGGCTTGGATGCGCTGCAAAAGCGCCTCGGCCACTGGGGCTTCGAACAGAGCAT
>NZ_CBFHWH010000015.1:0-31701 GCF_965659035.1 Aequoribacter sp.
CCTCAACGCAATACCGAGCGACAAATAATCGGGACTGACTAGGGTGTCGTCGTAGTATTCGGCGATCAGCAGGTCAGCTTTGGCAAAGACCATTTCAAGCATCGAGATGCGTGTTCTAAAGAAAGGCCAGTCGGAAATCATTTGTTGAATGACGGATTGATGGCTAGGGTCTTTGATTGCCTCAGCAAGCGCCTGACCGGCGCCAAGCCACGCAGGCAGCAATAAACGGTTTTGTGACCAAGCAAAAATCCAGGGAATAGCGCGCAGAGTTTCGATGCCACCGCCCGAACGGCGTCGCGCTGGCCTCGATCCCAGTGGCAGATTCGCTAACTCTTGCTCTGGGGTGGCTTCTCGAAAGTACACTAAGAAGTCAGGGTTATGGCGCACGTAGTCACGGTAGTGCTGGCAAGACGCGTCGGCAAGCCTGTGCATCAGCTCTCGCCATTCTTGCTTGGGTTTTGGTGGTGGTGAAACGTTTGCCTGTAAAATTGCGCTGCTGTAAAGAGCAAGGGTGTTACCTGCAAGCGCAGGTAGGCCCAGTTTCGTTCGGATCATTTCACCTTGCTCGGTGACACGCAACCCCTGTGCTAATGAACCGGGTGGTTGCGACAAAAGAGCGGCTTGGGCGGGAGCTCCACCTCGCCCTATTGTGCCACCTCGGCCGTGAAATAGGGTCAGTGCAACACCCTTGGCTTGGCAGGTCTTAATGAGCGCTTCCTGCGCCTGATACTGAGCCCAAGAGGCAGCGAGAACCCCAGCATCTTTTGCCGAGTCGGAATATCCGATCATAACCATCATGTAGTGTTTGATGTAATCACAAAACCCTTCGAGTTCGAGTAGTTGTTGCACAACACTCTGGGCGTTTTGAAGATCGCTGAGCGTTTCAAATAAAGGCGCGACGGGCAGCATGCTTTGGCACCCAGCCTCTTTCATAAGTAGGTATACGCTTAAAACGTCAGACGCGGAGGAGGCCATCGATATCACATAGGCGCCGAAGGCCTCACGCGGGTGATTCGCGATGACTCGCGTCGTCTGCAACACTTCGCTGACTTCGTCGCTTCCGGTGAATGAGCGAGGAAGTAAAGGACGCGGATTGTTTAGCTCCTTTAGCAGGAATTCGCAGCGTTCAGACTCGCTCCATTGGTTATAGTCTCCCAGGCCGAGCGCCGCCACAATTTCGGCGATGGCTTGGCTATGACGCCCCGATTCTTGACGAATGTCTAATGTGACTAAGTGTGGACCGAACGCGTGAACTCGTCGAATGACATCGAGCAGCAAGCCTTTTGCGATGATGCTCATGCCGCACTCGTGCAGCGAAGCGTAAGTGAGTTCGAGCGGTGCCAAGACCTGTGCTTTAGTGAGTGGGATTGGTGCCGCTTTGTCATCTTTGATCGCGTGCATTAGGCCAGTTCTCTGTGTTTCCAACAGATCGCGCAAAGGCCGCAATAAGCTGCGATAAGGCTCGTGTGCGTCGCCCACGTGATCGCGTACACTTTGATTACACTCGGTAACCGAGAGTTCTTCAATCAAGGTATTTAAGTCGTGGCTGAGTAAATCGGCGGCCTGCCACTGACTTAAAAGTAGCGTTTCTTGCGTGATGGCTGCCGTGACATTGGGGTTGCCGTCACGGTCGCCGCCCATCCAGCTGGAAAATTTTACCGGCGTCCAATCGAGCTTTGCCTCTGCTAAATTAAGCTGTTGGCGCATGACGTCGAGCTCTCGTAAGAAGTCTGGAACGGCTTGCCATAGGCTGCGTTCAACCACCGCATAACCGCCTTTGGCTTCGTCAATCGGCGAGGGGCGATTCACGCGGAAATCACGGCTGTACCAAATTTGAGTGATTAACGAGCGCAAGCGGGCGACAATTTTGACTTGCTTACTCGGAGTGTCCTCATGCTCTAGCATGCCCAAGCACTGATCGATTTCGGCATATTTGTTGATCATCGTGCGCCGAATAATTTCGGTAGGGTGGGCGGTCAAGACCAAATCGATCTTTAGGTTGTCGAGAGCGTCCTCCAGCGCTTGCTGGCTGGCATTGATCGTCTGCAATTTGCTTACGGCTTCGCGCAGTATCGCCGCAGGATTTTGGCCGTGGTCATGGCTGGTAGAATGGTGCTGGTCGGCAATGTTAGCCAAGGTCAGAAATTGGCCAAAAGCACGCGCAACGCCCAAGGCTTTTTCATTAGAAATGGGCGATAGTAGATGCTGCAGATCTTCAAAGTCGTTTTTTGCGCGCGCGGATTTTGACAAACGTCGAATGGCTTCGATTGTTTCGTAAAATGCTTCTCCCTCGGCTTCGGAGATAATTTCTCCTAGCAATCGCCCCAGCAATTTAACATGTTTACGCAGGGGTTCGGTATTTGCTGAGGTGTTTGCTGGCGACATAGAGTGACCTTTGTGGTTAATCCTGACTGAGGCGCGTGGGTTTAAGACTGTTTTTGATACGGGCAAGGTGCGGCAAAAATTCCTCACCTTTGCGGAGCGTGACACCGGTGGCCAGTACGTCCAATACCACAAGGTGCACAATCCGAGAGGTCATCGGTAGATATTCATCGGTATCCTCTGGCACATCCAGCTCCAGGGCCCATTGGCAGGTCTGCGATAGGGCAGAATTGGGTGCCGTAAGGCCCACGACGGTCGCACCATTTTCACGAGCCAATTGTGCCGTCTCGATTAACGTTTTTGTGCGGCCGGTGTGGGAAATGCAGAAAAATAAGTCCCCGACGCCGCCGGCCGATGCCAGCATGCGTTGCATAAGCGGGTCGTGATGAGACGATACCGGGGTGTTGAACCGAAAGAACTTGTATTCTGCGTCGGTTGCCACTGCTGCGGAGGTTCCCAAGCCAAAAAAGTATATGCGACGGGCTTGGACTAACTGATCGACCACTCGAGCGACCAAGGCTGGATTGATGCTATCGCGCACCAAGCTAAGTGCATGAATCGAATTGTTAAAGATTTTCGGCGTAAATTCGTCTGATGAGTCTTCGAGCTCCACGGCGGAGGAAACGTAGCGAACCCCTGACACTAACGATTTAGCGAGCTTTAATTTGAAGTCGGGAAATCCGCCCGCGCCAAAACGCTTGCAGAATCTGTTCACGCTGGGTTCGCTGACCTTTGCCTTGGCCGCCAGCGTAGCGATTGACGACTGAGTAGAGGCCTCAGGGTCATCAAGAATCACTGCCGCAACCTTCTTCTCTGATTTGTTCAGATTCGGTAACGCGGTGGATATTGTCGCGAGTAAATTTTCCATGGAGGTGTCTCTTTATCGGCCCTGCCGCTTGCGGGTATCAGTTCTTCTACTATCTGCTCGTTACAAAGTTACATTTTTAAGCCTTCTTATACACTATAAAACAGTTTTTTTGCAAAAATTACGCGTTTTTTCGTAATAAAAAGAAAAAAATATTGACTGAGCTCGGGGTTGGGGGCAGTATTTGTGTAACAAAACTACATTTTAACGGTTTTTGGGAGGCAGCATGATTAAGATTGCGATCAACGGATACGGTCGAATTGGACGAAATATCTTGCGCGCTTATTACGAGCGGCCAGGGCTTCGTGAAAGCATGACAATCGTTGCGATCAACGATCTGGGCGATGCTGAAATGAACGCGCATCTCACTCGGTTTGATACCGCACACGGACGATTTGGCTTCCCAGTTCAAGTGGTCGATTCCCACCTCGTTATTGACGGTGACCGTATCAAGGTATGCTCAGAGCGTGATCCCAGTCAGTTGCCTTGGAAGTCACTTGAAGTTGATGTGGTGTTTGAATGCACCGGTATTTTTCGCCATCGTGCTGATTTGCAAAAACACATTGACGCGGGAGCCAAGCGCGTCATTCTGTCTGCACCGGGCGATGATCTAGATGCCACGATCGTCTACGGCATCAACCACGATACCATTAAGCCGTCGGATACAATTATCTCGAATGCTTCTTGCACAACCAATTGTCTGGCACCTTTGGTGGCTCCTTTGCATCAAGCGGTTGGTATTGAGCAGGGCTTTATGACCACGGTCCATGCGTACACTAACGATCAATCGTTAAGCGATGCGTACCATTCAGATCCATTCCGCGCTCGTGCTGCTGCGCAGTCAATGATTCCAACCAAAACAGGCGCCGCAGCTGCGATTGGTTTAGTCGTTCCTGAGCTCAACGGTCGTCTTGACGGGATGGCGGTTCGGGTCCCAACATTAAATGTATCTCTGGTTGACTTAACCTTCGTCGCAACGCGTGATACCACCGCGGAAGAGATCAATTCGATTATGAAGCAGGCGGCCGATGCAGACGGCTACGGCGTGCTTAGCTACAACGCACAACCTCTGGTGTCGATCGACTTTAACCACACCAACTTCTCAAGCAACTTCGATTCTAATCACACTCGTGTTGATGGTCGTTTGGTAAAAGTGCTGGCATGGTATGACAACGAGTGGGGCTTCTCGAATCGTATGCTGGATAACGCACTGGTGTTTGCGGCTTCAGCGAGTAATGGCAAGGATACCAGCCAAGCCGCGTAAGTTTTTTTAAGGTACCCATGTTGAGTCCTGTCTGTCTTGGTACCTTGTAGGGGAGCGTCTGCTCCCCTTTTTTTATTCCCATCGCCGCATCGGCCTCGGATTTTCAAATCTTGGTATGTCGTTAGCGCAAGGACTCGTGATTTGTTTTGCGAACACTCAGTGCGCTGCTTTGACTGAGCGCGACTGGCGAGGTTGTCGGCGAAAATGTTTGAGCGCGAGGCGATAGACGAGTGCGAGTTTTTGAGCCGTCGCCATTAGCGCGAAGGAAGCGTGCGTGAGCAAAATAAATCGCGAGGTTGTGCGCGGCGGGCGGTACTTCAAAAATGGACTCAGTCGGCGTAGTACACCTGCAACGGTGTCTGCTGCTGCAGCGCAACCGCTCTGATGGGCATATCTGACGCGTGACTTTCTGCCGCAATCGCCTGTTCAAATACCTCGGCCTTATTGGTTCCGGTGATGTGAAGCAGCAGGTTGCGCGTTCGAAGCAAGCGGGCTAGCGTCATGCTGATGCGCGCATGCGGTGCAGTGGTAGGATGCACCGCAATCAGGGCATGTGGGCTTTGCGGATCAAGCCCCTGAGTTAGAGCGGGTGTATTCGGAAAAAGCGAGGCCGTATGAGCATCGCCGCCCATTCCCAAAATGACAAGGTCGAAGGTGGGCAGGGCACTGAATTTCGCGTCCAGTGTTGCCGCGCCTATCTCGGGCGTATCATCGCCTGAATACAGCGATGCAAATTGCGCGCTTGTGGCCGCGTTCTGTAATAAGTTCTCATAAACCAAGGCTTCGTTGCTGTCGGCGTGATCTGGCGCGACCCAACGCTCGTCAGCAAGAGTGACCGTAACTTTGGACCAATCCAATGACTGGTTTTGACTGAGTGCCTGGAAAAAACCCATGGGTGTACTCCCGCCCGATACGACGAGGTAGCCGTGACCGCGCGTCTCGATAGCCTCTGCCAGCGTTTGTGCTGCGAACCTTGCCAGCTCTTGGTCTAGAGTCGCACGAGAGTCAAATCGGTTCCATTCATTCATGCCAGCTACGTCCGTCTTTTTCAATCAGCAACTCTGCTTTTGCGGGGCCCCAGGAGCCAGCGTGATACTGTTTTGCTTGGATGTTTTGTAATTGGCAAGCGCGAATGAGTGTGTCGCACCAGCGCCAGCTTTCTTCAATCTCTGAGCGGCCAACGAACAACGATTGGTCGCCATTTATGGCGTCTAAGAAGAGACGTTCGTAAGCATCTGGAATGCGGTTCATCTCGGACGACCCCAAGAAATCAAGATTTAGGTCGTGGGTGACGAGGCCGAGCTTGTCTTTAAGCGTCTGTTTTTTTGCCACCATTTTCATTTCGATGCCCTCATTGGGCTGTAGACGAATTACCAATGAGTTTGGGATGTTGTCGCCACCTGAAAAAATGTTGTGCGGTAGTTTTTTATAGGTAATGACAATTTCGGTCATCTTTTCAGGCAGACGTTTTCCGGTTCGCAAATAGAACGGCACGCCGGCCCATCGCCAGTTGTCAATGTGTGCTTTGATCGCGACAAAGGTCTCGGTATCTGATTCTGGATTGGTGCAGCCTTCTTCTTCGGTATAGCTCGGCACGCTCAGGCCTTGGCTCCAGCCTTGGCCGTATTGCCCTCGAACAACGTGATCGGCGACCGTATCCACATCGATAGGACGAAGAGCTTTTACGATCTTCACTTTTTCGTCGCGGATACTTTCAGCGGACATAGAGTTGGGTGGTTCCATTGCCACCAAGCATAGGAGCTGCATCAAGTGGTTTTGTACCATGTCTCGCAATTGACCTACCTTGTCATAGTAGGACCAACGGCCTTCAATACCGACAGTTTCAGCGACTGTGATTTGTACGTGGTCAATACAGCTTTGATCCCATTGCGCGTTAATAAAACGGTTTGCAAAGCGCAATACCAGCAGGTTTTGTACGGTTTCTTTACCCAGATAATGATCAATGCGATAAATTGAGCCTTCTGGGAAGTAGCGCCCAACGGTTTCGTTTACCTTCTCTGAACTTGCTAGGTCTTCACCAATGGGCTTTTCTAAGACGATGCGACAATCGCCGGTCAGGCAGTCTGCACTGGATAGATTATCGCATATTGGCGCGAACAGGCTCGGTGGCGTAGCCAAATAGAACAAGCTGACTCGCGTATCGTCCAGCCATTTTGATAAGGTGTTCAGGTTTTTCGCGTCGCTGAAATCCGCTTTGATATAGGTAAAGTAGCTCGCGAACTTCGTCCATCGCTCTTCCGACCAATGTGTGTGATTGATTGCAGATTGCATGCGCTCTTTTAATCTTGATAAAAACGCATCGGTCTGAACGTCATCGCGCGCGACTGCCGCAATGCGAAACGACTCGGGCAGTAGCTCGCAGCCACTCAAATGGTACAACGCTGGAAATAATTTACGAGCGGACAAGTCGCCGCTGGCGCCAAAAATAATCAGATCTGTCGGTTGCATGGCCGATCTCCTTGTTAGTCTAGGCTGCAGCGACGATATCGCTGGCGAGGACTACGGCTTCGGCCGCCAATTGTCGAATGGCGTCCCAGTTTTTGGATTGAATCGCATGTTTTGGTGTGATCCATGAGCCGCCCACGGCAATGACGGCGGGTAAGCTAAGATAGTCTTTCAAATTGTTGGGCGAGATTCCGCCTGTTGGACAAAACTTTACATGCGGGAAGGGGCCCGAATAGGCTTTTAAAGCCTTGGCGCCGCCGTTGGCCTCAGCTGGGAAAAACTTTAAAATTTCGTAGCCTGCATCCATCGCTGCGATCATTTCTGAGGCGCTCGATACACCCGGAAGTAGTGGTAGGGCGGTTTCTTTCGCTGCATCAAAAATCGATTGGCTAGAGCCCGGTGATACGATGAATTGTGCTCCTCGATCCCTACAGGCTCTCAGTTGGTCACCGTTGCATACGGTGCCCGCACCGACGATGGCGTTAGGTACCGCTTTGGCAATGCGTTCAATGGCTTCTAAAGCACAGTCGGTGCGCAGAGTGATTTCCAAGGCCGGCAGACCGCCGGCGACAAGTGCCTCGGCCATAGGGATGGCTGTGTCGAGATCGTCGATAACCAGTACCGGAACGACAGGCGCAGCCGTGATGAAGTCGTAATTAATGCTCATGAATTCTCCAGAATGTTCAGGCGCTCGGCAGCGCCAAGCAAGCCTAGGTGATCTTTAGTGATGACTCTAAGGACAATAGGTTGTAAATAGGATTTGAAACGGCCTTTGGCCTCAAAGCGAGCGCGGAAGTCGCTGTTTCGCAAGAGTTCTGGATAGCGTGGCGTGATGCCTCCAGCGATATATACGCCACCCATAGCGCCAAGCGTCAGGGCGAGATTGCCCGCGGTTGATCCTAAGATAGCAAAGAATGCATTCATGGCTGACAGGGCCAAACTGTCGCTGCCATCATTCGCCGCTTGCGCTATCGCCGCAGCGCTATCGAATTTTGCTTCCCGGCCCTTGATATTGGCAATGGCCTCATAAATGTTGATGATTCCCGCACCCGACAATAATCGTTCGATCGATACGCGCTCAAAACGTTTCTGTAGCTCCGTCAAGATTGAGATTTCGAGCGGTGTGACCGGTGCAAAGTCGGCATGTCCACCTTCTCCACCGACAACGCTGTAGCCTGAATCCGGGCTGGGTATTAATGAGGCAACCCCTAAGCCTGTGCCCGGGCCCAAGACGATAATGGGTTTGTCGACAGTGGCAGAGTGGCCACCGATTTCAATGTAATCAGAGCTTTTCAAGCTTGGGATTGCGTAGGCGACCGCGGCGAAGTCATTAATAACAACGAGCGCGGCGCCACCGAGTTGGTGGCTGATATCGGATTTTTGGAAGCGCCACGAGCTGTTGGTGAACTGAATAATTTCATTATCGGGTACGCAGGCTACTGCCAGGCATGCAAACCTAGGCAGTTTTTCATGTTGCGTTAAGCTATCGATTTCGTTCAAGAATTGTGCCAGCGCATCCTCAAATTTCGGGTAGTCGGCAACCGCGTAGCTGTGGGTAATTTCGAGTTGCTGAGTCCGGCGACAAAACACACCAAAGCGGGCGTTCGTCCCTCCGATATCGGCGACTAAATTCCAGTCTTTCATCATGATAGGCCCTATTTAGTAGCGCTCTGTAACGCGTTGAGTGCCGTGGCTTCGTCAAACAAGAACGTAGCGCCCGTTTCCGCACTGCTCAACAAGGCACGGGTCGTGGCGAATAAATCACGGCCGCAGTTGTCGTCCTCGACTGGCGCCGGCGCTTGAATTCGTTGGCTGAATTCTAGCTCATCAATATGAACTTGCAACGTGCCCTTAGTCGCGTCAACCTCGATCAGATCGCCGTCTTGGATTCGACCGATCCAGCCTCCGCTCGCGGCTTCAGGCGAAACGTGTATGGCGGCGGGGACTTTGCCTGAAGCTCCCGACATGCGTCCATCCGTGACCAAGGCAACCGCAAAGCCTTTGTCTTGTAAAACGCCCAAAAAGGGTGTGAGTTTGTGTAGTTCAGGCATGCCATTGGCCTTTGGGCCCTGATAGCGAACCACGACCACACAATCTTTGTTCAGTTCACCTGCTTTAAATCGAGCCTCGAGGGCATGTTGACTGTCAAATACCACAGCTGGTGCCTTGACGATGCGGTGTTCAGGGGCCACAGCAGAGATTTTGATGACAGCTCGACCGATGTTGCCATCGAGCTGACGCAGTCCGCCCTCGGGGTCAAACGGTTTTGCAACTGAGCCTATGACCGAATCATCCAGACTTGTTTTGGGGGCAGGTGACCACTGTATTTGGCCGTGCTCGAATTTTGGCTCGACACAGAAGTCGGCAAAGTTCTCGCCCCAGGTAGTCAGAGCGTCGCCATGCATCAACCCATTCGATAGCAGTTCGGTGAACAGAGCGCCAGTGCCCCCAGCAGCGTGAAAATGATTGATATCAGCGGATCCGTTTGGGTAAACCTTGGCCAGAAGAGGTGTGACGCGAGACAGTTTGTCCATGTCTTCCCAGCTGATGATAATGCCAGCGGCTCTCGCCATAGCGATTAGGTGTATCGTGTGGTTAGTTGACCCACCGGAGGCGAGCAAAGCAACGATACCATTAACAACGGCACGCTCATCGACAACTCTACCCAGCGGACGGAAGTTTGAAGATTTGCCAGAGATTTTGGTGATGTGCTGAGCTGTGTAGCGTGTCAGGGCGTCTCTTAACTCAGTGCCTGGGTTTACAAAAGAGCTTCCGGGCAATTGTAGCCCCATAGCTTCAAGGACCATTTGATTGCTGTTCGCCGTGCCGTAGAAGGTGCAGGTGCCCGCCGAGTGGTAGGATGCTGACTCTGCTTCTAACAATGCGTCGCGACCGACCTCACCTTGGGCGTAGAGTTGTCGGATTCGCAGTTTTTCTTTATTGGCAAGACCTGTGGGCATTGGGCCTGCAGGTACAAACATTGCTGGCAAGTGGCCGAATCGTAGTGCGCCGATTAGCAGTCCCGGCACGATCTTATCGCAGATTCCCAATAGCAGCGCGGCGTCAAACATTTGATGTGATAGAGCCACAGCAGTGGATTGAGCAATATGATCTCGGCTGAGCAGACTCAGCTCCATTCCCGCCTGTCCCTGCGTGACACCATCGCACATCGCAGGTGTCGCGCCTGCGACTTGACCGGTTGACCCGAGCTCACGCAAGGCCTCTTTGATGATTTCGGGATACCCTTGATAGGGCTGGTGGGCGCTCAGCATATCGTTGTAAGCGGTGACAATGCCTACGTTGACAGAGTCCATGAGTTTCAGGGTTTGTTTGTCAGATTCCTGGCAGGCCGCAAAACCGTGAGCTAGATTGCCACAGCTTAGGCGCGCACGATCCGGCGTCTCGTTGGCGTCGCGGTCCAAACGATCCAAATAATTTTGGCGCAGAGCTTTGCTGCGTTCGCGTATTTGGGCAGTAACTTGTTCTAGGACAGGATGCATGCTCTATATTCCTTTCAGTATTGTTGTAATAAAAGCACAAAATATGGGTTGTTTTCCAGTGGAATTACGCAATTAATGTAGTTTTTTTACAAATTTGACCCCAATTTCTCTACGGTCGGCGGTTGAAAATTCAGCTGAACCAAGTCCCACAAGGGTTTATCCTATGGATTGTTTTCAACGTGATGTGTAAGTTTGTCTGACGTATCTAACCCTTCGCCGCGCAAGATTATTCACGTCGACATGGACGCGTTTTATGCGAGTGTCGAACAGCGCGATAATCCAGAGCTCCGGGGCAAACCCATTGCCGTGGGCGGTGCTCGGTTGCGCGGTGTCGTAGCGGCGGCGAGTTATGAGGCGCGTGAGTTTGGCGTTAAATCGGCAATGCCCTCGGTTACCGCCCAGCGTTTGTGTCCTGATTTGATCTTTGTCAAAGCACGATTTGATGTGTACCGAAGTGTGTCGGCCCAGATACGCGAGATATTTTCGCGATATACAGATGTCATCGAGCCCCTTTCTTTGGATGAGGCTTACCTTGACGTGACTCAGGATAAACGCGGCGTCGGCTCCGCAGTGAAAATTGCTCACATGATTCGAAAATCCATATACGAGGAGCTGAACCTCACTGCGAGCGCCGGTATCAGTTACAACAAGTTTATTGCGAAGATCGCGTCAGACCAGAATAAGCCTAATGGTCAGTGTGTGGTGTTGCCCGATGAGGGCGAGGCTTTTGTTGGGCAGTTGCCCGTGCGTCGCTTTTATGGGGTGGGTCCCAAAACCGCTGAGAAGATGGCTCGCCTTAATCTTCAAACAGGTGCTGACATTCGAGCTTGTAGCTTGGCTTTTCTAGCCGAAAATTTCGGTAGTTCTGCTGACTATTTGTATAAAGCCTCACGCGGAGTCGATCATCGACCCGTGCGTCCAAATCGCATCCGGAAATCGGTGGGGGCGGAACGCACTTACCCAGAGGATTTGAGTCAGCTCGACATTCTTCAAGAGGCCGTGGTTTCGATTGCTGAAGAAGTTTGGATGCGCAGTCAAAAGAACGGCTGTCAGGGTAAAACTGCGACCCTGAAAATTAAGTTCAATGATTTTCAGCAAATTACGCGAGCTATGAGTTTAGACCACTTGTTTGGGTCGGAGGCAGAGCTGCGAGAAGTGCTGCTTGGCTTGCTGCAAAAAGAGTGGCCATTACGTCGGCCAGTTAGATTGGTTGGAGCACAGCTGTCTGGATTGGTGCACCAAGCTCGGCAGGTTGCTGCGAGTGGTGCGGACACTGTATCGGACGCTTCGGTTGCTCACCCGACACAGTATCCTTTGGGTTTTTAGCACCGAGGTCTAGTCGAGGTCCGCCGCACTGTGGCGTTCGTAGCAGCGCTGATCTTCGTCGCCCCAGATGGTGTTGACGCGCTTGCCGCGTTGCACCGCTGGGCGAGAATCGATTAAGCGCGCCCAGCGCTCAACGTTTTTGTAACTAGCCACATCCAAAAACTCTTGTGCGGAGTACAGGTTGCCGATGACTAGCATGCCGTACCATGGGAAGGTCGCGATGTCCGCAATGGTGTAGTCGTCGCCGGCCAAGTAGGTTCGTGTGGCTAGGTTTTGGTCTAGGACGTCTAGCTGCCGTTTGACTTCCATGGCGTAACGATTGATTGGGTACTCGTATTTTTCAGGCGCGTAGGCATAGAAATGACCAAAACCTCCGCCCAGAAATGCGGTGCTGGCCATCTGCCAGAATAGCCACGAGAGCGTTTCGGCTCGAGCGCCAGCTTCAGTCGGCAAAAAGTGACCAAACTTTTCGGCAAGATACATGATGATGGAGCCTGATTCGAAGACGCGGGTGGGTGGGGTGGTGCTGGTATCTAGCAAGGCGGGAATCTTCGAGTTGGGATTGATATTAACAAAGCCACTAGAGAATTGGTCGCCTTCTAGGATGTTAATCATCCATGCATCGTATTCTGCTTCTGTGACGCCCAGTGCCAGCAGCTCTTCTAGCATAATGGTCACTTTTTGACCGTTGGGGGTGCCGACTGAATGTAGCTGCAACGGATGCTCGCCACGAGGCAGCTCTTTATCGTGCGTTGCGCCTGCCACGGGACGATTGATTTGGGCAAAGCGGCCGCCATTGCCTTGGTCCCAAGTCCAAACTTTAGGCGGGATGTAGGTGTCTTGACTCATAGGTTCCTCTGCTGTGTGGTGGAATCGTATTTCGGTTCAATCAGCTCAAAAAAAACTCGAACAGGCATGTTAACAGCTGTTACATTACATGGGTGGCGTAGTCCGCGCCAGTGTTTGCTCGCGAGACACACCACACGAAAACGATAACAGCTGATAAGGGATACATTATGCGAGGATTGAATCGGCGACTTGCTTTAAGTTTAGCGCTGCTGATGAGTGTGTGCGCAAGCGCCATGGCTCAAACCAAACAGCCCAATATTTTGGTGATCTGGGGTGACGACGTTGGGATTTGGAACCTGAGCACCTACAACATGGGGATGATGGGCTATCGAACCCCCAATATTGATCGTATCGCCAACGAAGGGATGAAATTTACCGATTACTACGGCGAGCAAAGCTGCACCGCAGGGCGTTCGGCTTTTATCACTGGGCAGAGTCCGATACGAACGGGTTTGACCAAGGTGGGCATTCCCGGTGCTGATTTAGGTATTCAGAATGAAGACGTAACCCTTGGCGCTGTGATGCAAGACCAAGGCTACGTCACGGCGCATTTTGGCAAAAACCACCTAGGCGACAAAGACAAATTTTTACCTACTAATCATGGCTTTGATGAGTTTTTTGGAAACCTGTATCACCTAAATGCAGAGGAGGAGCCCGAAAATCCAGATTACCCGCAAGATCCAGAGTTCCAGAAGCGTTTCGCGCCACGCGGAGTCATTCGTAGCTTCGCCGATGGCCGAGTGGAAGATTCTGGACCGCTGACCAAAAAGCGGATGGAGACTGTTGACGAGGAATTCTTGGATGCGTCCCTGAATTTTATTGATCGCGCGCATGAGCAAGAGAAGCCTTTCTTTGTATGGTTTAACTCCACGCGCATGCATTACTACACCCACACCGCCGAAAAAGAGCTTGGGTTGTCGGGGCAGGGCTTTTACAACGACGCCATGGTGGGTCACGACATGTTGGTGGGGCAGCTGCTGAATAAGCTGGACGAGCTTGGCATCGCCGATAACACCATCGTGATTTACACCACGGATAACGGTCCGCACTACAATATGTGGCCAGACGCAGCGATCACGCCTTTCCGTGGTGAGAAAAACACCAACTGGGAGGGTGGTTTTCGTGTTCCTGCGATGATTCGCTGGCCTGGTAAAATTCAACCCGGCACCATCAGCAATGAAGTGATGTCCCACTTAGATTGGTTTCCAACATTGGCTAATGCAGCGGGTCGCCCCGGTGTCGTCCAAGAACTGCGTCAGGGTACTCGTGTGACGGGCAAACCCTACAAGGTGCATCTCGATGGTTTTGATTTTACCGATCACCTAACCGGTAAAAGTGAGAGGGGCGCGCGCAAAACCTTCTTCTACTGGAGCGACGATGGCGACTTGATGGCTATGCGTGTGGGCGACTGGAAAGCTTTGTTCGCCGAGCAGCGCGCCGCACAGTTCGATGTTTGGCGCGAACCTTTTGTGCAACTGCGTATACCGAAACTGTATCACTTGAGACGCGACCCTTTTGAGCGCGCCGACGTCGATAGTAACAACTACAACGATTGGTGGAACCGCCGCGCTGGGCCGCAATTGTCTATTGCGAGGGTGGAGCTAACGAAGTTCCTGATGACCTTTCAAGAGTTTCCTCAGCGTCAGCGACCAGCGTCATTCACGGTGGATCAGGTGCTGGAGAAATTGTTCAGCGAAAGTCGGCAGTAAACACGGGTTGACTATGACGGATCCGATTGCACCAACAGCACAGGCGGATATTGCATCCGCCTTTTGCGATCTTATCGAGCAACTTTCGACAGAGGTCGTTGGGCAGAGTGAGGTTATACGCGGACTCGTGTTGGCGTTGTTGTGCGACGGACATGTATTAGTCGAAGGGCCGCCGGGAACGGGCAAAACGCGTGCAGTAAAAACCATGGCGCGACATTTAGCAGCCGGCTTTGGGCGTATACAGTTCACCCCAGATCTGCTACCCGCGGACCTTACGGGGTCGGACGTCTACACTGCAGATCGCGAACTTGTGTTTCAGCAAGGCCCCATATTCAACCATTTGATCCTGGCGGATGAAATTAATCGCGCGCCTGCGCGTGTTCAATCTGCTCTGCTCGAGGCAATGGAAGAAAAACAGGTCACGGTTGGGACGCACACCTATGCCCTGCCACACCCATTTTTGGTGATGGCCACGCAAAATAGCTTGGATCAAGAGGGGACTTATCCTCTGCCTGAGGCACAACTTGATCGATTTTTAATGAAGCTCACGGTGGATTACCCCTCGCGGGAAGCAGACTTGAGCATCTTGAAGCTGCAGCAGGCCGAAGAGCAACGCGGACTACCCCATGAAGCTCTGGTTGGTCTGGATCAAGTGACCAAAGCGCGCGAGCAAATCAGCCAAGTCAGGGTGTCAGATGCGATCGAGCAATACATCGTTGATGTGGTTCAGGCGACTCGGCATCCCGAGCAATATTCTGAGCAGTTGGCCGCTTGGTTAAGGCATGGTGTCAGTGCTCGAGCGATACTCTCTCTGCATCGTGTGGCCAGAGCCAGCGCTTGGTTAAAGGGGCGTGACTACGTGGTGCCCGAAGACGTCAAAGAATATCTGGCACCTTGTTTAGCCCATCGGCTAAGCTTAAGTTATGAAGCCTTGGCGAACTCCGTGACCACCCGAGACCTGATCGAGGCCTTGAGCGAGCATGTTGTCGCACGCTGATTCAGACCAACTTGAGCCCCGTGTCTATACCTCTTACCGTCGCTTAATTAATTTGCATGCCGCAGGTTTGCATGCCGCGGGGTGCAGGGCCGTGGAATCTACTAGACCGCAAACGGGTATAAGCCGGAGTCAGAGCTTGGGGCGAGGTGTTGAGTTTGCCGAGCTCAAGGCCTATCAGCCTGGTGATGACACCCGTCACATCGATTGGCGAGCCACTGCGCGAACGGGTACGCCTTGGGTGCGAGTGTTTGAATCTGACCAGCAAAAGGTCGTGACCTGCATTGTTGATCAGACGAGTGACTTACTGTTTGGCTCAAGGGTATTCACCAAGGCATTAGTGGCGGCGGAATTGGCGGCCGTGTGTTGTTGGGATCACCTTGCCTTGGGATATAACATTCGTTTGTTGTTGCAGACGGAGCAGGGCTTAGAGTTAGCGGGAATTGCCACGAATACCTCAGAATTGAGGGCCTGTCTTCGCGCTCTTGCAGATCATAACCAAGCGCTTCGCGCCTTTGGGCAGGGTTCGCCCAGAGACGACGAAAAAGTGGTGATTGATCAATTAGCTCGTCAGACTCAAAGGCAGGATATTTATTGGTTTAGCTCATCGACTCAATGGTATTCATCCTCGGCAAAAGCGCTAGCAATGCTGGGCCGTCTGCACGACGTTAACTTGGTGCTCGTTGACGATCCTTTGGATATCGACATCGGTCGTATGAGAGGACTTGATATGCTCGGACGTGCTGGGCACTGTTTACAGACAAGTCTGCGTACTCACGCTGATTTAGCCGCTGCAGGCCAGCGTTTAATGAGTGATATACAAGCCCTGATCAGAGAGATTAAGAGTATGGGTGTTGTGGTGTATCAAGCAGATAACTGCCACGATATTCGGCTTCAGTATCACTCGCACCGCGGCTTCGGGCGCTTCGAGGCCTAGAATGTTCCAGCCTAACAGCGCGTTGGCGCCATTTAATGAACCAGAGATAATTCTCACTATTAGTCACTGGCCACAAAGTTGGGGCTGGTATTGTCTGTTAGCTGCCGGGGTGATTTGGAGTTTGGCCAAACTTCGAACACACCTAAAACGTTGGTGGCGCAATCGATATCGACGTGAGGCCTTGCGACGCTTAGACGGCATTGTAAGACAGCCCGTTGAAAAGCGACTATCGGCAGCCCATGAGCTTCTCAAAATCGTATCAGTCTATGTGTATGGTCGCCCAGTGACGGCCAAATTGGCAGACACTGATTGGTTCGATTTGCTCAATGCCGCGGTAGCTACACCTGTGTTTTCAGAAGAGTTGCAGTCATCTTTGCATCGCGCTCTGTATGGCGACAAAGCGTTGAGCGAAGCGGAGCTTCAGGCTTATCTCGAGGCGATCGCATTGTGGCTAAAAATGCACTGTCGGGAGCGTGATGATGGTTGAATTTAGCCATCCATGGTGGCTGCTGGCGCTGGTGTTGATACCGGTGTTGCCTCACTTACCAGCGTGGAGCAAGGTGCACGACACCTTGTGGTTTCCAGCCACCGACCGAGCGATTCAGAGTTTGCCCAACATAAAGGCCGTTCGCAAACTGTCGGCTTGGTTTTATGCCCAGGTGTGGTTGGGATTGGCCTTGTTAATCGTGGGTCTGGCCAACCCTGTCTATACTGTAAAGGAACAGTTTAAAGGTTTGGCTGGACGCGACATCATGTTGGTGTTGGATACTTCTCAGTCCATGGAAATAGCGGACATCGAAAGTCAGTCTGGCCAGACAGTGGCCTTATCGCGTTTAGACGCCGTGAAGCAAGGAGTGATGTCATTACTGGATGCATCACAGGGAAATAGAATTGGATTGATTGCCTTTGGTGAACAATCGTTTGTGATGAGTGATCTAACAGCCTACGGTGATACTGTTCGCTATATGGTCTCTCAGCTTGAGACTGGCTTTGCCGGTGATAGTACCCGACTTGGTGATGGTGTTGGGTATGCCGTGTCACTTTTGGCAGATGTTGACTCTGAGCGTGCTCTGGTGGTGTTGATCACGGATGGCAACGACACCGGCAGTGATTTACCTCCCGTTGAAGCCGCACGTTTAGCTAAAGCCCTGGATGTGAAACTCTACGTGGCCGCAGTAGGGGCGATCGTGAGTACAGACCGCGAACCCATTGATGAAGCTTTGTTACGGCGTTTGGCTGAGCGCACAGGTGGAGAGTTTTTTCGTATCGCCCAGGTCAGTGATTTCGATGCGATGTGGCAGACCTTGGAAGATCTAGAACCCAAGCAAGAGCGAGTCAGCGAGCGCGTCAAACGCATACCCTTGAGCTGGATTGCGTGGGTGGCCAGTTTCTGGCTTTTCGTATTCGCAGCGTTTTGGGCGACACGTCCTCAGGTAGGGGAAGAGCGATGAATACGCTTGAACTTTGGTTTGTGCGACCTTGGGCGCTTATTGGCATTGGGCCGATTCTCTTGTTGTGGTGGCATTTACGCGCCGTCGCGGGATCGAATCCCGCCAACTTGTTGCCTAAAGTTTTGGCCGATGTGCTCGTTCGTCGCTCGTCTTTGGGTGGCGGGCGTTGGATTCGAATGACTGTGGCGTCGCTCTTGCTGAGCATTGTATTTGCCGTAGCAGATCCCCTGCTGCCGGCTACTGAGGGAGATAAGCGCTTCTCTGATAGCACTTGGCTCATCGCGATTGATCTTAGTGACGACTTCGTAGGAGATCAGCAGGCTTTGCAAACCTTGCACGCTCAGGTAGACGCGTTGATACAACAAAAAAGTGCCGCCGCGGTTGGCATGCTGGCGTTCGCGGGAAGTGCCCACTGGGTCTTGCCTCCTACCCAAGATGACAATCTATTAAGACGCTACGTGTACAGTTTGGATAGTACTTTGATGCCCTTGCAGGGTTTACAGCTTGCTCCTTTGGCAAGAGCATTGGGTGAGATACCGATAGGCGGTGACTTTACGCCGGTTGTTTTGGTGACCTCTTCTGGGGGCTTAAACACCCTCAAGCAGCAGATTAACCAGTGGGAAGCGCTCGAACATCCTCTGGTCACGATGGATTGGTCGAATCCGGGTAGCGTTGACTCCACCTTGCGGCGTTTGGAGCGCTTGCATTTGGGGTTTGCCAAAGACCAAGGGCAGGCCATCGGGAGTTGGTTTGCTGTTGTCGCTTTGCTCTTGGCTTTTTTTGTGTATCGAGATCAGTGGCACAAAGCCGTAGTGGCCAGTCTGGTTTTGGTTTGGGTCTCTGTACCTGCACCTAGGGTCGAGGCCGCGCCTGACGAGATTGGGGCAAAGCGGGCAGTAGACGCAGAAGAAATACCGCCACCTCTAAGTCTGCTACTCGATATGTGGTTAACGCGCGACCAGCAAGCTTATTGGTTGCTACGATGGGGGGAAAATCTCGCCGCGTCGCAACGATTTGAGTCTACATTGGGGCGAGGCCTGGCCCTGTATAGGATGAGTCGCTTTAGGCAAGCGGCGACTGAGCTGAAAGCCCTTGATACTTTTGAAGCAAAGTTTTTGGAAGGCAACGCCTGGGCACACAGTCGAGATTATCGACAGGCTCTTTTGGCCTATGATGAGGCTTTGCTGCTGGAGCCCGATCATCCAGAGGTTTTGCACAACATCCAGCAAATTCAAGCCTTACTCAAACTCGCCGCCGAGCAGGGCGAATCGCAACAAGCCGATATGGGGGATGTTGTGACCTTTGAGACTGAGCAGGCGCAGGATGAGGAGGCAAGTATTAGTGATCAAGAGCTCGTTATGTTAGAGACAATCGAAGCCGAGCGTTTATTGTCAGACCCTGAAGCACTCAAGCGCTGGCGCGCCAGGGTCGAATCCAGTCCGCAGCGATTTTTGGCGAATCGGTTTCGTCAGGAGTGGTTAGAGCAACAGCGCAAGGATACACCCAATGACTAAGTGGGTTCGTCGTGGTGTCTCTGGGGTATTTTTAGGTATTCTGCTGATTGCCAGTTTCAATGCCTTAAGCGGCGAGGCTCAGCTCGAGGTGCGCGTTGTTGATGAGTATCCCCTAGTGTCGGGCCAAATTGTTACGGTTGAGCTTAGCTTGCGTAGTGAATCGCCGATTGTTGGTGCCGCTAAATTCGCTCTACCAGAGCTCGAGTTTGGCGTCTGGTTAGAGCAGTCGCGAACCAGCTATAACGGTTTTGCCTTGAGTGATGGTCGACGAGTTCCCACTCTGGTAACCAGCTATGCTGTGTGGCTTCAAAAAGTTGGACGGTTTCAATTACCAGAGGTGCAGGTGACAGCGCCAGTGCTAATCGATGGGGCGAAAAGCTACCTGGAAGCGACAGCACGGGGACTGTCTTTATCGATTCAATACCCACAGCTAGACCCTCAGGCAAGGGATTTCTTAGTGGCGGATGAAGCTCAAATTTCATCGTCTTTAGAGTTACCGACGGCGCTTCACGCTGGGCAGATCATCGAGCAGACCTTAACGATCAGGGCGCAGGGTGCATTGCCGGTGAGCTTCCCCGACGTAGATGTTATACCCTCTAGGGCATACAAAGTGGATCGGCTTCCTGTTGACAGTTCCGTTGACTACACACGCGGTGTGGTCAGTTCGACGCAGGTAGTGACACTGCGGTACACATTTCTTGAGAGTGGTAGGCAAATGATTCCGAGTTATTCCCTTGACTGGTGGAATACGGACTTACATCAGTTTCAAACGTTGCGTTCCAAACCCTACGAGATCCAAGTGAACGCTTCAGATGTGGTGGATGACGGATCAAGTAGCAAGGTGGCGCCGTTTTGGCTGTGGGGTATCTTGCCGGGTTTGGTGTTGGCTTGGACTGTAGTGAACTACTGGAGGCCCATGCTCATCGCCTGTAAGCGGCTCAGAAGTCCCGTTTTGCCGGAGCGATTAAATCCCTAACGTCGCGCCTGTTGCCTGTTGCCTGTTGCCTGTTGCCTGTGCTGGGTACTGGTAATTTTTTGGCGACTCAGGCACTCTCTAGAGCCTTCAAATAACCACTAAGGAATAGCTATGTCTTCTCCGATTCTTGCGCCCGCCGCGGTGCTAATTGCTTGGTCTATGATTATGTGGGGGTGGCTGTTAGTTACCCGCATTGGGTCATTCAAAGCGGCTGGCGTTGATCTAAAAACCGCCAAAAAAGGTGCTCGTGGCTCAGATTTAGAGGCTGTTTTGCCGCCTGAGGTGATGTGGAAATCGCACAATTATAACCACTTAATGGAACAGCCCACCTTATTTTACGCCGTGGTCATCATTTTAGCACTCGCCGGGTATGGCGAAGGACTGAATGCGCAACTCGCATGGGGATATACGGTACTGCGCATCGCGCACAGTTTGTGGCAAGCTACTATCAATACGGTGCCTGTGCGATTTTTACTTTTTTTGCTGTCTAGCCTATGTCTCATTGCGCTGAGCCTTCACGCGGTAATGGCCACCTTATAACTCACACGAGGTTTTTATGTCGTATAAACATCTAGTTCACCCATCACTTGAGACGATGACTTCTCCGGAAATGGCTTTTGAGATAAATGCTGAGACGCTGCAAACGATGCGCGATCAGCGTTCACAAGCGATAGGTCTTGAATTCGTTCAAGATTTGCCCGTGAGTTCCGAGACGGTATTTACGACTTTGAATGACGGGCATGAATTGAAGTTGGTGATCTATCAGCCGGCTGCTAGGAGCGCCGAACTACTGCCCGTCGTGTACCATATGCATGGTGGTGGCATGGTCATGGGCACGCCCGAGATGATGGAAGTGCGCAATAAACTTCTCGTGAATAAGCTCGGTATTGCTGTCGTGAGTGTCGATTATCGCTTGGCGCCTGAGCACGCTCACCCGATACCTGTTGAAGACTGCTATGCCGGTTATCAATGGACTGTGGCCAATGCGCAAGCTCGAGGGTTTGACGCATCACGAATCGTGTCGATGGGAGAGAGTGCTGGCGGCGGATTGGCGGCCGCTTTAAGCTTGTTGTTACGAGACCGCGGTGACCGCTCGCTCTTGGGGCAATATCTGATATACCCAATGCTTGACGATCGGACAGCCTCGACGGTGGAACCTGCGCCTCCGGTCGGCGAATTTATTTGGACGCGCGCCTCCAATCGTTTCGGTTGGGGTGCTTTGCTTGGTCATGAACCCGGAGGCGAAGGGGTGTCTCCGTACGCTGCACCCGCGCGAGCCGCAGACGTGTCGGGCTTACCCACGACGTTTATGTACACCGGGGCCCTAGATTTGTTTATGGAGGAAGACCTCGAGTACGCGAAGCGGTTAATGTGCGCAGGCGTGCCCACCGAGTTGCACGTTTACCAGGGTGCGATTCATGCTTTCGAGATGCTGCTAACGGGTCCGATTGCTGAGCAGGCATCGACGGATATTCAAAGAAGTTTGCGAGCTTTGCTGCAACTATAGGTGAATGCTTGGGTCTGTCTTGCCGGAGTTATGATAAAAGACAGCCCCTATTGCTTTCGCCACACTCTTGGGATGCCGCAGTAGTCTAGGTTTTATTTGCATTCGCAGGCGAGCGTGCTAGTCTGAGCATATTCGAAAATAATAATATTTAGGGTATTCTTATGATTTACGCACACCTGCGACGTGTTTTTCTCTGTCTTGTTTTAATTTCTTCCGCGGCCAGCCAAGCCGCAGATCGATACAAGCCCTTTGTGCTCGCCTATACCTCTGATGCCGCTTTTGAGGACGTCGTTAGTGAGGTGAAATCAAAGCTCCAAAGCGCTGGCTTTGAGTTACTGACTGATTATCGACCTTACGATGGCGCATCGGCGCTGGTGGTGTCTTCGAGCGACTTAAAAGCACTTTCTAATGAGAGCAAGCTCAGTGGTTTTGCTGCTACGCTGCGAGTGGGGGTGAACCAAGTTGAGGATGGCGTGCAGGTAAGCTATCTCAATCCGGAGTATTTGGGAAAGGCCTATCGAATTGAGTCGGATATGGGCACTTACACTCAGGCGCTTGCTGCTACCCTAGGTGAGGGCGAGGCGTTTGGCTCCAGAAAAGGGTTGACTGAAAAAAAACTACGCAAATACCACTACACCTTCGGTATGGAGTATTTCGATGATCCCTATGTGCTGGGTGTGTTTAGCTCGCAGCAAGAGGCCTTAGATGCCGTCAGAACTGGGCTTGCGAATAACACGGTGGGTGTGTCATCTTTGTATGAAGTGACGCTCGATCGCGCGAATAGTGCGCTTTTTGGAGTCTCCATGGTAGGCGAGGGCGAGGATGACAAGTACCACGACGACGCTTACCAAATGAGTATTGTGGATTTTAAAGAGCACAAATCTTCGGCATACTTACCCTATCAGGTGTTGGTTGTTGACGGCGAAGTCCTTGCCCTGCACATGCGCTTTAGAATGGCGGTGCATTTCCCAGACTTGAGCATGATGGGTAAACACAGCTTTATGACTTTGATGCCAAGTCCTAAAGCCATTCATGGCGCGTTAACAGCCGCCGTTAACGGAGAGTAGTTGCTGGAGGGTACGTGACACAATGCCAAAATTGTAAGGCGCAACTGTCCGGACCCTACTGTGCTCAGTGCGGTCAAAAGCACAACCTGAACATACCTTCGGTGCTGAATTTTTTGGGCGAATTTACCGAAGCCTTCACTCACGCGGACTCGCGCCTTTGGCGCACGCTCTGGCTGCTGTTGGTTCGCCCCGGCGAATTACCCAAGCGCTATTTCGCGGGCCAGCGAGCTCAGTTCTTACCTCCTTTGCGGCTGTATTTGCTCATTACCATAGGTTTTTTTTTACTGCTCTCTATCGACGCGCGCATGGGTGATACTAATGTCGATACGCCACTCATTGAAGTTAGGGCAGAGGAGGCTGCTGACGCTGCGGCGATCGAGCAAGGGAAACCGTGTGACGTGCAGTACAGCGGTCCAGCTAAAGACTATTTGCTGCCCAAAATACAGAGGGCCTGCGAGCAAGCGCTTAACGACAATGGCGAGTCATTATCGCAGCGCTTTATCGCCAATGTGCCCAAAGGTATGTTCGTGCTCATGCCCCTCTTCGCTGCGACCATGATGCTTTGGTACTGGCGACCAAGGCGCTATTTTATGGAACATTTAATCTTGCAGGTGTCGAACCACAGCGCGATGTTCTTGGTAGGCTCGATGGTTGTTAGCCTTGAGTGGGTCCTACCTGTTGTATTGCACGGTCCACTCGAGCTCGCGTTGTTACCTTACGGGCTGTTTTATTGCGTCACAAGTCTGAGGGTGTACTACCAGCAATCACCGGCCTTGTCGTGGTTTAAATTTGGGTCTTTGATGCTAGTCTATGGATTGCTGTTGATCTTGGTTTTGGTCACGACGGGTATTGCCTCTATCATTTAAAGCTAAACGCAAATAACAAGTTCATCATAACGACAAGGATAAGCATGAGTAGCGAAGGTTCAATCAGCACTGAAGTGCGCGGTAATGTCTTTTTAATTGGCCTCAATCGACCAGAAAAATACAATGGTTATACGCCTACTATGGCAAAGCAATTGGTCGAGGCGTTTACCCGCCTTGATGAAGACGACAGTCTTTGGGTGGGCTTGATTCACGCCCATGGCGACCATTTTACTGCAGGGTTGGATTTACCTAAGTGGACGAACGCGATGGAGGACTCCACTGGTGTCAGTCGCCCGAGAGAAGGTTGTGACCCCGTTGCGTTAGGACGAGCGTGCAAAAAGCCGGTAATTACGGCCGTAAAAGGTATTACTTACACTTTTGGTATTGAGCTCGCTTTGGCGGGTGATATTGTCATCGCCGCCGATAACGCTCGATTTTCCCAGCTAGAACCTGCTCGGGGTATTCATGCAACGGGTGGCGCGACGTTCCGTTTTGTGGAGCGCGCCGGTTGGGGTAACGCTATGTACCACTTGCTCACCAGCGATGTGTTTGACGCCGCCGAGGCGCTCCGAATTGGCCTAGTTCAAGAGGTCGTGCCCCTAGGGCAAGAGTTTGATCGAGCGCTCGAACTGGCTCAACACATTGCCACAACACAAGCACCACTGGCTGTTCAAGCCACCAAAGCTAGTGCGCGCCGGTTCTTAAATGAGGGCGTGCAAGCTTGTATTGATGCGCTTGACCCTGTGCAAGCAAAGTTGATGCAAAGCCAAGACTCCATCGAGGGCGTGCAAAGCTTCATTGAGCGCCGTCAAGCGAAGTTTCAAGGCAAATAATTTCTTTGGATTTGCGGGGCTGGACTAGGTCGTCCAGCCGCCTGCAAGTGGTATGATTTGTCCCACCACGTGCTGCACGTCGGGGTCCGCTAAATAGGCTGCCAGTTTGGCCGTCTCCAGACCCCTACCGACTTTTTTGGTTGGAACTTGAGAAGACAAACTGCTGATGAAGCGTGGATCCTGCATCAGCTCCGGTGGGTAGTAGGTGTCGTTTTCGATGTAGTTTTGCCCAATGGCGTTAGCTTGTACCCCAAACTTAGCCAGTTCTAAGCCTGCGCCTTTGATAAAGGCATTTTGTGCGCCGCGCGCAGCACAGTAGCCCGAGGCAAAAGGGATGCCTCGTAAGGGCGCCGCCGACGTAATCGCCACGATCTTGCCGTATCCTCTAGCTTTCATGGGGCCGCTGACATGGCGAATAATTCGCATTAATGGGTGAACAAGATGATCAAACAACACATTCCAATCGTCGTCTTGAATGGCTTCTAGCGCATCTTTACGAGGTGGCTCGGCCAAGTTCGCGATGACAATATCGGGTATATCCGCAAGAGTCTCCAGCAAATAGTGATCGTCATACAAGACATGCGTGTCGCGTGTCACGATCGCACCGAGACGTTCGAATTCGTCAGCAATGGACGGGCCCATGTAACGATCTGCAGAGGTAACCCAGACAGATTTGCCGCTAAACTGACTCATGATGTGCTCCTTGGTCAACATGAAGTCTTGGCCGCGAGGTTAAACAAATAGCATTGCTACTTGGAACGGCTTTGTTAGACTTCATTAAAACATGTGAGGCTTATTCTGATGTCTTTAGTACGTATTGCAACCGTCACCACCGTTTTGTTGGCGTCGAGCGTTACCAGCGCGCAAGATTTTGATCGTCTGGGCTTTTACGAGTATCTCCACGCAAACCCCGAACTGTCTTTTCAAGAAGAGAAAACATCGGCGCTTCTCGCACGCACCTGGCGACGTGCGGGCTTTGAGGTAACCGAGCAGGTGGGTGGTCACGGTGTGGTTGGTCTCCTAAAAAATGGAGAAGGCCCGACATTAATGATTCGTATGGATACCGATGCTTTGCCGGTGCAAGAGCAAACGGGGTTGCCGTACGCTAGTCGAGCAAAATCCATCGAGATGACGGGGCAGGAGGTACACGTGATGCACGCTTGTGGTCACGATGTGCATATGACCGTGGGGACCGAAACAGCCCTTAATTTGGCGACGCAAAAAGATGCATGGCAGGGGACTTTGATGGTGATAGCGCAGCCTGCCGAGGAGCGTGGGGCGGGCGCTAAAGCCATGTTAAATGATGGTCTGTTCGAGCGCTTCGCGACACCAGATTACAATTTGTCTCTGCACACATTGGCTACCTTACCTGCAGGCCAAATTGGCTACGTGCCGGGCTGGATGATGGCAAACGTCGACTCGGTCGACATTCAGTTGAAGGGTATTGGCGGGCATGGGGCGTACCCGCATAACGCCAAAGACCCGATTGTGTTGGCGGCGTCGATCATTATGGATTTGCAGACACTCGTTTCACGCGAGATTCATCCAGTAGAGCCGGGCGTGGTTACGGTCGGTTCGATTCACGCGGGAACTAAACACAACATTATTCCCGATTCGGCAACTTTACAGCTAACCGTTCGTTCTTATTCAGATGCGACAAGAGAAATCTTGCTTAATGGGATTCGTCGTATTGCAATCAAAAATGCAGAGGCAATGGGTTTTCCAGAAGACTTGCTACCAGTGGTAGAAGTGAAAGATGAGTATACGCCGGCGCTATGGAATGACCCAGAGTTAGTGGCGCGCAGCGTTGCGGTCATGAAAGCTGTTATTGGTGCTGCTAACGTGATTGAAGTGACGAAAGAGATGGGCGGCGAAGATTTTGCTCGGTATGGACGTACGGACGAAAAGATTCCCAGCTTTATGATCCGTTTGGGCGTTGTGCCCGAGGCAAAATGGCAGGCTTTTGAGCGTGGCGAGACAAATCTGCCATCGCTTCATTCGCCATTTTTCGCGCCAGACCCTGCCAAATCGATCGATACCGGGGTTAAAGCCATGACGGCGATGGCGCTGGATTTGCTGCAGAATTAGCGGATTTTCCAGCGTTAAAGTCTGGCGAGCTGAGCGGAATTTTTTAGTGCGTATGCTCTGTAACCATTGGCACTAAGCGCCGTCTGTTACGGTAGGTTAAAACACGTGCGTGGCCCAGCTCATTGGGTACTCGCGCCACGTTTAAACAGTTTGAAGAAGGCATACGATGGGTCGGCCGGGCCCGGCTTTCCAATCTTTGCACCGTGCACAATGGTTTCGTCCAGCGTCGAAATCGAAGGACTATGGTAGTTAGCCCAATCGGCAACAATGGCTCGATGAGCAAATTTCCAGACGCCCTCACGCTTTTCGTACTTGTCAAAGTAGCGCCCGCCAATCAGTAAATCTACAGGGCCCTCATCGGTGTCTATTTTGTGGAAGGCGATAAGATACACTTCGCCTTCTGCATAGTCGCCGTCAAGTTTCAGATTAATCGTGGTGACATTGTGGTGCAGTCCTAGCATCGGGATTTGAATGTTGGGTAACTCATCGATAAAGCCCATCGCGGGTCCCGTGTAAAAATCGCCGTGCTCGTCAATTGCGTCTTCATGGTATAGCGAGCGCATGAGTTCATTGTCGTGCCTGTCAGCGGCATGACAATAGGCGTAAATCAGTTCGTAGATTTCTTGCTTGTCGAGCAGTGCTTGAAGTCTGGCGTCCATCGCAGCCCTTCCTTTATTGTTCTTGGTGCCACGAGTGTACTCGTTTGATGACAGCCATGTCGACGTGGGATGGCGCGCCCACTTTGCTCCTGTGGTCGCAAAATGTCGAACCTCCGGTTCTCGTCCGGCTTGAATATCTGGGATATTGTGGGGTGCTTGGAATGCTTAAAATTTGGTTTTCTTTTGGTACCGGAGGCCGGATTGATAAAAGCGGCGTTGCCTCCGCCGCTTTTAGTTGCTGCGCAACCGCCGTCGCTTCGCTCCTGCGCCCACTTTGCTCCTGTGGTCGCAAAATGTCGAACCTCCGGTTCTCGTCCGGCTCGAATATCTGGGACATTGTGAGGTGCTTGGAATGCTTAAAATTTGGTTTTCTTTTTTGGTACAGGAGGCCGGATTGATAAAAGCGGCGTTGCCTCCGCCGCTTTTAGTTGCTGCGCAACCGCCGTCGCTTCGCTCCTGCGCCCACTTTGCTCCTGTAGTCGCAAAATGTCGAACCTCCGGTTCTCGTCCGGCTCGAATATCTGGGATATTGTGGGGTGCTTGGAATGCTGAAGATTTGGTTTTCTTTTTTGGTACCGGAGGCCGGACTCGAACCGGCACGCTTTTAAGGGCATCGGATTTTGAATCCGACGTGTCTACCAATTTCACCACTCCGGCACAGAGGGGAAAGCACTTCAGAAGTGCAGGGCGCGGATTATAGCAAGGCGCTTTAAAAGTGCAATCATTGAAATCGGGTTTTTATCGAGAGACAGCGAAAAAGTGGCCAAACACCGGATTGAAGGGTACACTTCGCGCCCTCGAGTTTGGGTATGGGACCTGAACCGTTTTCTGAGTACCAAGAGAGAAAAGATTATGGCCACAGTATTGGTTAAAAAAACAGCGACGCACAAAATCTACAAGCGCAAAGATGGTCGTTATGCAGTGACGACTTTGAAAGGCGCTGCCGTAAACGGCGACGATAAAGCGGCGGTATTGCTCGCGGAAGGTTTAATCCAGCTTTCTCAGCCAGCACCCGCAGAGCCTGAGGTAGAAGAAGCGCCTGCAGAAGAAGCGGCTGCTGAGGAAGCACCTGCGGAAGAAGCACAAGCTGAAGAAGCACAAGCTGAAGAAGCACAAGCTGAAGAAGAAACCAAAGACGCAGAGTAAACGTACAACGTTTTGATGCGTAAAGCCCACCTCGGTGGGCTTTTTTATAGTGAGCTCATTCCTGTATGTCGACATACAAAAGCGATTATTATTTTGATTTGCCCGAGCATTTGATTGCTCAGCACCCGCTGCCGGATCGCAGTGCTTCGCGCTTGCTTTGCCTTGACCGCAACTCGGGTGCTGTCAGTCACGCGCAGTTTACTGATCTGCTTGAGCTAATTCGGCCCAATGATCTGTTGGTATTTAATAACACGAAAGTCATTCCAGCTCGAATGTACGGCCAAAAACCGACTGGTGGTCAGTTAGAAATATTGGTCGAGCGCATTGTCAGTCCTCAACAAGCCTTGGTACATATGCGCTCTAGTCGTTCACCCAAACCAGGATCGGTGGTCGAGATTTTTAGCAAAGATCGCTCGGGAGTTGCGGGCGAAGTCTCCGTACTCGGACGCGAGGGGGCTTTGTTTTTAGTTGAAGCACAACACGAGGCTCTTACGGTTTTGATTGACCGTTGTGGTCATATGCCTTTGCCGCCTTACATAGAGAGGGCTGAGGAGCAAGCCGATTTAGATCGCTATCAGACCGTTTATGCTAAAAAAGAGGGTGCTGTCGCGGCGCCGACGGCGGGATTGCACTTTACCCCTGAGATTTTGCGGGCGCTTAAAGACAAAGGTGTCGAATTTGCCGAAGTGACCTTGCACGTAGGGGCAGGTACATTTCAGCCCGTCAAAGAGGACGATATTCGCGCACACACCATGCACACAGAATGGTTTGAGGTGTCGGACGAGGTGGTGAAGCTTGTCGAGGCGACCAAACAGCGCGGAGGCCGAGTCATCGCCGTTGGAACGACGTCTGTTCGCAGTTTAGAATCGGCTAGCCTTGATGGGCGCTTGCGATCGATGCAGGGTGATACTGAAATTTTTATCTACCCCGGTTACGAGTTCAAAACAGTGGATGCATTAATCACGAACTTTCATTTACCAGAGTCGACCCTGATTATGCTAGTGAGTGCCTTGGCCGACCGGGAGTCGGTATTAGCGGCCTATGATGAAGCAGTTCGGCACGAATACCGATTTTTTAGTTATGGCGATGCCATGTTTATTGCCTAGGATGGCTTTATGAGCGATGAATCTTGTCGAATGCACTATCAACTCAATACTCAAGATGGGTATGCGCGCCGCGGTGCTTTGACGTTTCCCCGCGGGGTAGTAGAAACACCAGCATTCATGCCCGTGGGAACATACGGCACGGTAAAAGGTTTGACTCCGCGCGATGTCGAAGACCTAGGTGCACATATTATTTTGGGTAATACCTTCCATTTGTGGTTGCGACCCGGTACTGACATCATAAAAGCGCACGGTGATCTGCATGACTTTATGGGTTGGCAGGGTCCGATCCTGACTGATTCCGGTGGTTTTCAAGTATTTAGTCTGGGTGCAATGCGCAAAATCTCCGAGGAGGGAGTTGCCTTTCAATCGCCCGTTGATGGCGCTAAAGTGTTTTTGGACCCGGAAGAGTCAATGCGTATCCAGCGCGACTTGGGTAGCGATATCGTCATGATTTTTGATGAGTGCACCCCTTATCCCGCCGATCACAGCGTGGCGAAAAGCAGCATGGAACTGTCACTGCGATGGGCCAAACGCAGCAAGGCGGCACACGAGGGGAACGATGCAGCGCTGTTCGGTATCATTCAGGGTGGAATGTACGAAGATCTTCGGCATCAATCCTTGCAGGGTTTGGTCGACTTGGGCTTTGATGGTTACGCAATTGGCGGGCTATCTGTGGGAGAGCCTAAAGAAGAAATGTTTCATGTGCTAGATGTCTTAAAGGACGTTATGCCAGCCGATAAACCCAGGTATTTGATGGGCGTGGGTACACCAGCGGATTTGCTCGAGGGGGTCCGACGTGGTATCGATATGTTTGATTGCGTGATGCCGACTCGCAATGCTCGTAACGGGCATTTGTTTACCAGTGAGGGCGTGGTGAAGTTGCGCAATGCCAAGCACAAGCGTTCGACCGCACCGCTGGATGCTAACTGCGATTGTTATACCTGTCGTAACTTCTCGGTTGCCTATTTGCATCACCTAGACAAGTGCAAAGAAATTTTGGGTTCGCAGCTGAACACTATTCATAATTTGCATTACTACCAAACACACATGCGTAATATTAGATCAGCTATTGAGACGCACTCGCTCGACGAGTACGCGGGTCAATTTTACGAGGCGCAAGGGCTGGAGGCACCGGCACTGGAATTATGAAGAAACTCGTATTTTTTGTGCCTCAGACCCATCTAGAGCACGTCAAGACGGCTCTTTTCGAGGTGGGTGCAGGCCGAATTGGTGATTATGAGCATTGCTGCTGGCAAACCTTGGGCGCCGGGCAGTTCAAGCCAATGCCCGGGGCAACGCCGTTTATCGGTCAGAATGGGCAACTCGAGCGTGTGAGTGAGTACCGAGTAGAGCTGGTCTGCGACGATGCCTGCATTAAGGAGGCTGTAAAGGCACTACGCCATGCGCATCCCTACGAAGAACCCGCCTTTGATGTCATTAACCTTGTTGATCCGGAGAGCCTGTAATGTCTGAATCTGCGCAACGCCCACGTCCAGTAATTATTGATCCGCTTACCGGTGAGGAGCTCGTGTCTTCGCCCTGCGTGTCTATTTGTGCGCTTGATGAAAATGATGTGTGCATCGGTTGTTTTCGGTCAGGCAGCGAGATTACCGATTGGTTCATGGCTTCGTCCGCAGAGAAGAATGCAATACTCGCGCGCGCCAAAGAGCGTCGGCTAAAACAAGGCAGTAATGGGCTTAGCTAGCCTTAAAGGCCTTAACAGATTGAATCACCTTGCTGTCGAGGCTGACGATCTCGAGTCGATGTTCTCCAATAGCCATGCTGACGTTTGCATCCGGGAATGATTCGAGTATTTCCAGCATCAGTCCGCTGATGGTTCTTGGCCCCTCGGTGGGTAGCGACCAATCGAGCGCTTTATTGACATCTCGAATAGAGGCATTGCCTAAAATTAAGAAAGTGCCGTCTGGCTCTGGCGTGATGTAATCGTCTTGCGCTATCAGACTCGAGGTAAACTCGCCCACGATTTCTTCTAAGATATCTTCCAGTGCAACTAGGCCCATAACGTCGCCGTATTCGTCCACGACCGTGCCCAAGCGCAGTTTCTGCTGTTGAAAGTTCAGCAGTTGGGTGTGCAGAGGCGTGTTCTCTGGAACGAAATAAGGTTGTTCCATTTCGCGCAGCAAGGCTTCTCGGTCTAAACCGTTGGCATCGACAATACGGCTGATGTTGCGCATA